>NZ_JBSGFD010000175.1:0-18003 GCF_053603215.1 Kitasatospora sp. NPDC004240
CGGCCCCCGCCCGCGCGGCGGCGCGGAGCGGGCCGGGGCCGCCGCCGCACGGCTCACCGCCCTGCTGCCCGACCCGCTGGACGCGATGCTCGCGGTCGCCGCCGTGAACACCACCGTGGCCGCCCTGCCGCGGGCCGCCGCCTGGTGCTCCGACGCCGGCCTGTGGCCCGCCGTCGAACCCGCCGCCGCCCCCGCGCTCGCCGCCGAACTCCTCCGGCTGACCGCCCCCTCCCCGCTGCTCCCCCGGGTCGCCGCCGCCGACGCCACCGTGGCCGGCCGGCGGATCACCGCCGGGGACCGGCTGGTCCTGGTCGCCCGGCACGCCGCCGGCGCCCACCGCACCGGCCCCTCCGCCGGCCCGGCCGCCGCCCAGGCGGTCTTCGGCGCAGGACCGCACGCCTGCCCGGGCGCCACCCTGGCCCGCACCCAACTCGCCGACCTCCTCCTCGCGCTGGCCCCGTACCGCCCGGTGGTCACGACCGCCCGGGTGGACCGCCGGGCCGCCCTGCCCGGCTACCGCGCGCTCGTCCTCCGCGCCACCGCGCCCGCACCAAGAAGCGCCACCCGGCCCGCGCCGGGGAGCGCCACCGGGCCGGCCGCCACCGAGGGGGCCGCGTGCGGATAGCCGTCACCGGCGCCGGCGGTTTCTGCGGCTCGCACGTCGCCCGGGCCGCCGCCGCCCACGGTCTGGACGTCGTCTGCCTGGGCCGCCGCCCCGGCCCGGTCGGCCGGCACGTGTCCTGGGAGGCCACCGCCGGGGACCCGGACCTCGGCGGCGCCGACCTGGTCGTGCACTGCGCCGCCGCCGTCGGCGACCCGCCGCCCGGCTCCCCCGCCGAGGCCGAGCAGTACGCCGTCAACGTCACCGGCACCGAACGCCTGCTGCGCGCCGCCGCCGGCCGCCCGCTGGTCTGGGTGAGCAGCGCCA
This sequence comes from Kitasatospora sp. NPDC004240, assembly GCF_053603215.1. Classification (NCBI taxonomy): domain Bacteria; kingdom Bacillati; phylum Actinomycetota; class Actinomycetes; order Kitasatosporales; family Streptomycetaceae; genus Kitasatospora; species Kitasatospora sp. NPDC004240. The sequence goes on from NZ_JBSGFD010000175.1 coordinate 929, forward strand.
GCGTGTACGACCCCCGGCCGCGCCGCGGCCGCCTGCGGGAGGACCACCCCACCGAGGGCGGCCACCTCAACGCGTACGGCCGCACCAAGGCCGCCGGGGAACGGCTCGCCCTGGCCGCCGGGGCCGTGGTGCTGCGCCCGCGCGCGGTGTACGGGCCGGGCGACCCGCACCTGGTGCCCCGGCTGCTGGAGCGGGTGCGGCACGGGGTGCTGCTGCTCCCCGGCCGGGACGTGCGGCTCAGTCTGACCGCGGTGCCCAACCTGGCCGACGCCTGCCTGGCGGCGCTGGGTATGACGGGGGGCCGCGCCTGGGCCCCCGGCGCGTACAACATCGCCGACGGACGCTCCTACCGGCGGGACGAGGTGGTCCGCACGGTGCTCGCCGCGCACGGTGTGGCGGCCCGGATCGGCCGGCTGCCCGCCCCGCTCGCCCGGCTGGCCGCCCGCACCGGACGGATCCCCGGGCTGACCCCGTACGCCGTCGACCAGCTCTCCCGCGAGGTGGTGCTGGACCTCGGCCGGGCCCGGGCGCAGGGCTGGCGCCCGCGCTGGGACCTCGAAGCCGTCCTGCACGGCGCGGACCTCTGAGGCTCCCCCGGACCTCCGGACCGCCCGGACCCGGGTACGCCGAGGCGCCCGCACCCCGAACCGGGGGTGCGGGCGCCTCGGCCCGGTCAGCTCCGGGCGGCCTTCTTCACCAGGACCACCACGGCGGCGGCGATGCCGACCACGACCAGCACCTTGATCAGCAGGGCCAGCAGCGCGCCGACCACGCCGAAGACGAATCCGATGATGTTCCACGCCAGGATGAGCACGACGACCGGAACGACGATGTTGCGCACCCAGGAGGGCAGCGACTTCCAGAGCTCGGCCATGTCCGTACCTTCTCTCCCCTCGGGCCGGCCGCCGTCCTGGTGCCGCATCCCGTCCGCTTTCGATGCTTCGATCGTACGGGGGCGGACGTGGCACAACGAGGGTCAACGGCCCGGAGAGAACCCGGAGATCCCCCCTACCCCCGGCCCCGGGGGGATCCCCGAGGGGCGGCTCACACCGGCCAGGTCTCACCACGCCAGGCGGCGTCCCAGAACATCCACTCGTAGCGCGACGTGGTCACGAAGTGCTCGGTGACCCGGCGCCGTTCGGCCGCCGAGAGCTCCTCGCCGATCCGGTCGGTGAGCGCCAGCACCCGGCGGACCACCCCCTGGAAGGCCTCGTCGCCGTAGGTGGCGATCCAGCGGGCGTACAGCGGGTCGGGGGAGGACTTGGTCAGCAGTTCCTCGCCGACCCGGGCGTAGATCCAGTAGCAGGGCAGCACCGCGCCGACCGCCTCCGCGAAGGAGCCGCCGTACACGGTGGCCAGCAGGTAGCTGGTGTAGGCGCGGGTGGTGGGCAGCACCGGTTCGGCGGCGGCGAGCTCCGCGTCCGAGCCGAAGGCCGTCATGAACTCGGCGTGCATGCCCTGCTCGGCGGCCAGGGCGCCGACCGCGTCGTCCGCGAAGGCCCGCACGTCCTGTTCACCGGGCGCCTTGGCGGCGCAGACGGCGAGCGCGCGGGCGTAGTCGCGCAGGTAGTGCGAGTCCTGGACGACGAAGTGGCGGAACGCCTCGCGCGGCAGGGTGCCGTCGGTGAGGCCGCCGATGAAGGGGTGGTCGAGGATCGCGGCGTAGACCGGCTCGATCTCCGCCCAGAGTTCTTCCGTCAGGCTCAGGCTCATGCCCACGACCCTAAGGCCTGCCCGCCGGAGCCCCGCCGGGCCCCGGACCGGTCCACCGGCGGACGGCGGAGCGCGGCAGGGAGCACGGCGGACGGCGGAGCGTTCAGTCCTCCGGCGGGGAGAAGACCACCAGCACCCGCAGTTCCTCGGTGATGTGGTGGAAGCGGTGCGGCACCCCGGCCGGTACGTACACCACCGTGCCGCGGGCCACCGTGGTGGTCTCGTGGCCGACGGTCAGCTCGGCCCGTCCGCTGACGACCTGGTAGATCTCGTCCTGGGCGTGCGCGGTCTGCGGGTCGCTGTCGCCGGGGGAGAGCGCGTACAGCCCGGCGGACATCCGGGGCTCGCGCAGGAACCGCAGGTAGGCGCCGTCGTTGGCGGCGCGCTCGGCGTCGAGTTCGTCCAGCCGGAACAGCTTCACCGGTGCGCCCCCTTCTGCTTCCGTCCAGGGGCATTCAACACCACCGCGGCCGCCGGGACCTTCCCCCATCCCCGCCCGGCCTGCGACGCTGACCCCATGAAGGGTTTCGTGATCAAAACACTCGTCAACGCGGTGGCCATCTGCGTCGCCGCACTGATCGTTCCGTCCATCATCCTGGAGGGCGACGACTGGGGGCAGAAGTCCCTCACGCTGGTCGCCGTGGCGCTGATCTTCGGTGTGGTGAACTGGCTGGTCAAGCCGCTGGTGAAGCTCCTGGCGCTGCCGCTGTTCATCCTCACCCTCGGCCTGATCACCTTCGTCATCAACGCCTTGATGCTCTGGCTGACCTCCGTGGCCTCCGACCACCTCAACCTGGACTTCCACGTCGACGATTTCGTCGGCGCCCTGGTCGGCTCGCTGATCATCAGCCTGGTCTCCTGGGGTCTCAACCTGGCCCTCGGCGACGACGACTGAGCCCGTACGGTGCCCGGGGGCCGCGCGGCCCGGGCGTGGTGCGGCCCGGCCCGCGGAAGGGGCCCGGACCCGGTGGATCCACCGGGTCCGGGCCCCTTCTTCCGTTCCCGCGCCTCGGCGGGGGCGCTCACCCCGCGTTCTCGCGGCCCCGCAGGATCGCCGCGAGCTCGGCGTCCAGCTCGCCGCCGCTGATCTCCTGACCCATCGGCACCAGCCGGTCGGTCCTGGACAGGAAGGCGACCAGCGGCGGGGCGGAGGCCCGTAGCCGCGCGTCCCCGTCGGGGGAGCGCAGGACGACGCACACCTCGGCGAGTTCCCCGCCGACCGGGTGGATGCGCACGTCACCCTCGCCGGACGGCCGGCTGATCCCGTCCAGCAGGAGCTCGCGGGCGAAGACCCAGGTGACGGGCTCGTCACCGGGCAGGTGGAAGGTGAAGCGGACCGCGTAGGGGTCGACGCGGTCGTAGTCGAGGTCGACCACGATGCGGAAGGAGAGCTCGTTCGAGACCACGAGGTGCATGGCCACGTGAGCCTGGACTGTGCTGTGCTGCATGGCGCCAGTACCTCTCGTTGCTGCCCGGCCGGCGGTGGGGCCTCGTTCGCCGGACACTGCGGTTCGCTGTCGTAACGGAGTGCGGCTGGAGCTACGGTGCGTGCGGCGGATTGCACGGTTTTGGCCGCGATTCCCCGTTCGATCCTCATCGTCCATGTTTGTGGCCTTGGTGGACAAGGTGCGCTTTTTCAAATGGTGAACGAGGAGCAACCGTGGCCGGGGCGTGTGCGTCAGAGGACGAACGACGGCGCCATCCCGCCCACCCGCAGCCGCAGCCGCTCGGCGGCCCCGGGCAGCCGCTCGGCCCGTTCGACCGGCAGCGAGAGCGCCATGGTCGCCACCACGGAGCCGATGGTGATCGGGACGGCCGCGCAGACCGTGCCGAGCGCGTACTCCTGCCGCTCCAGCACCGGCATGGTGGGCCGCACGGCGGCCAGTCGGCGCAGCACCGAGCGCCCGTCGGCCAGCGAGTACGGGGTGAGGCCGGTGGGCGGGTGCCGGGAGAGGTGGTCGCGCCGCGCCTCCTCGGGGAGCTGGCCGAGCAGGCACTGGCCGATCGCGTGGGCGTGCGCGGTGGCGCGGAAGTCGGCCCAGGGCTCGACGGCGGGCCGGTCGGGGGACTCCACGGTGCCCACGACCCGCACCTCCCCGTCCTGGTAGAGCGCGAAGTAGACGGCGGCGCCCAGCTCGTCGCGTAACTCCTCCATCCGGGCGCGCAGTTCCCGCGAGCGCCGGCCGCAGGCGTACGGGTCGCCGCTCCCCGGGCCCTCGGCGCCCGGCTCGCCGCCGCCCGGTTCGCCGGCGGACCCGTCGCGGAAGAACCGCCCGTCGGCCCGGTGGAGGTAGCCCTCGTGGGTCAGGGTGCGCAGCAGGTGGTAGGTGGTGCCCAGCGGGAGTCCGGCGGCCCGGGCCAGCTGCTTGGCGGTGGCGCCCTGGCGGTGGCCCCCGACGACCTCCAGCAGGCGCAGGGCCCGTTGGACGGAGGTGATCAGGGTCGGCGTCCGCACCGCTCCCCCCGCCCCGACCCCCTCGGACGACTCCGTGATGCGTTCCATGGCCAACCCCAGCCCCCAGCCCGAGTCAGTGCGCGGGAGGACAAGCGGAGCGAGATGCTCCGTTTTGTCCGATGGTCGCCCATTGCAGCACAGGGCGAACACCGCCGCAATCACTCCCACCCCTCTCGCCGGGGAAAATCCTTCGATTCTCGGGCAGTCACCCATATCCGCTCACCACATCCAAGTACCGACTGCGATTCCTCTTCGCTATCCAAGATCCACGGCGGCCGCGCCCTGTCCTCGAACGGACGCACCCGGGCCGGGCCGCGTTTCGGCCCCCGGCCCCCGCGGGAGACTCCCGCACAACGCTCCCGCCCCGGAGGCCGTCATGCGCACCCCACCGCGCCCCGTCGTCAAGCGCACCGCGCGGGCGATCCTGCTGGAGATCGACCCGGACGACCCGTACGGACCGGCCTCGATCGTGCTGATCCGGCGGGTGCGGCCCGGCTCCGCCCACCCGTACTGGATCACTCCCGGCGGCGGCGTCGAACCCGGTGACCGCACGGTGGTCGAGGCGCTGCACCGCGAGGTGGACGAGGAACTCGGCGGCAAGGTCGCCGACGTGGTGCCCGCCTTCGTCGCCACCATCAGCCACACCCACCACGACGACGGCACCCTGCTCCACCCGCACGGGGTGAAGGTGCAGCACTTCTTCGTCTGCCGGCTGGTCTCGATGGACCTCTCGCTGCGGCACGGCCCCGAGGTGGACGACCCCAACGGCGAGTACGAGGTGGTCCGGCTGCCGTTCACCCGGGAGGGCGTCACCTCGGTGAACGTCGTCCCGCCGAGCCTGCGGGCGTACCTCGCGGGCAACATCGAGGGCATCCGCGCGCTGCTCGCGCCCGACCTCGGCTGAACCCGGAACGCCTCCGTCCCGGCCCGCCCGGCGCCGTCCCGGCCTCCCGGGCCCGTTCAGCCCGCCGCCAGGTCCCCAACCAGGTCGTGCCGGATCCGCTCCGGTGCCACCCCGGCCCGCAGCAGCACGCCCACCGAGCGCCGGATCATCGCGGCCGGCCCGCTCAGGTACGCCTCCCGGCCCCGCCACGGCCCGAACCGGGCTACCACCTCGGGCAGTTCACCGCGCAGCACCCCGCCGGGCCCGTCCAGTCCGGCCGGCCCGTCGGCGGGGGGCAGCGGCCCCCCGGCCGAGATCACCGGCCGCACCGAGAGCCACGGGTTGTGCTCGGCGAAGGCGCGCAGCGACTCCAGTGCGTACAACTCGCCCGCCTGCCGGGCGCCGTAGAACACCTCGACCCTGCGGCCCGCCGCACCGTGCGCGGCGACCTCCTCGACCAGGGCGCCGATCGGGGCGATCCCGGTGCCGCCGCCGAGGCAGAGCAGGTCGGCGCCGCCCGCGTGGTCGACCGTCATCGTCCCGGCCGCCGGGCCCAGCCGCAGCACGTCGCCCGGCCCGGCCCGGTGGACCAGCGCGTTGCTCACCCAGCCCGCCGGCAGCGCCTTGACGTGGAAGGTCAGCAGGCCGTCCGGCCGGGGTGCGGTGGCGAAGGAGTAGTGCCGCCAGACCCGCGGCCACCAGGGCGTCTCCAGGCTGGTGTACTGGCCGGCCCGGTACGGGTAGGGCTGGTCCGGGCGGACGGTGATCTCCGCGACGTCCGGGGTGCGCAGCCGGTGGGAGACCACCTCGGCCTGCCACCAGGCGGGCGCGGTCAGGGCGTCCCGTTCGGCGGCCTCGATCATGATGCCGGAGACCAGCCGGTACACCCGCCGCCAGGCCAGCTCGGTCTCGGAGTCCCACCGGCTGCCGCTGAACCGGGCCAGTGCCTCCACCAGGCACTCGCCGACCGGCCCGTAGTGCCCGGTCAGCGTGCCGTAGCGGCGGTGGCCCCGGCCGAGGGCGCCGAGGTGGGCGCGGAGCGCCTCCGGGTCGTGGGCGCCGCGGGCGGCCGCCAGCAGCGCCCGGAAGAGCCGGTCGCGCTGCACGTCCATGGCGGCGGGGAACAGCGCCCGCACCTCGGGGTGGTGCAGGAAGATCAGCGCGTAGAAGTGCGCGGTGGCCCGGTCCGCGACCGGCTCGACCACCGCCAGGCTGTCCCTGATCAGCTCGATGTCCCGGGCGGTGGGCGGCAGTTCGGCCGCCGCACGCAGATCGGGGGCGGGCTCCGCGATCGGTTCCGGGCGGGCCTGGGCCAGGCTCTGCAACGCCTGGACGTGGCCGCCGAGGGCGTCCCCGGCCACGGGCGGGGGGCCGTCGCCGGGCCCGGCCCAGTTGAGGCCGGGCGCCCGGGGGAACAGCGGCTCGATCACCGGGGCGGCGGCCGAGGTGGGGCCGGCGGGCGGGTGGGCGTCCGGGGCGTGGGCGGCCGGGGGCGCGGGGACGGCCGGCGGTTCGGCCGGCGGGTCCGGGATCACCGGCGGGACGGACGGGGGCGCCGGCGGCGGGACCACCTGGACGGGCTCCGGCTCGGGGAACGCCCGCTCCGCCGCCTCCGCCACGGACAGCGCCTCCGGCGGGGGCGGCGTCTGCGCCGGGGGGACGGCCAGGGCCGCGGGCGCCGGCGGGCCCAGGGGTACCGGGGGCAGGTCCGGCGGGATGTCCGGGAGGCCGGAGGTGTCCGGCAGGCCCTGGGCGTCCGGGAGACCGGGCACCACCGAGACCCCCGCCGAGCCGTGCCCGGTGCGGACCAGGAGCGTTCTGCGTGACTTCACCGCAACGTGTCGAGTACCCAAGAGAATCGTTTCGCCTCCGGTCGGCCCAGCAACCACCTGGCTCGTCTCTGTTGACGCCCCGGTAGCGTGGCACGGCCGAAAAGCCCATCCGACAAATCACGCGAAGCGGGGACACCCACCGTCCCCTCGCGCTACTCTCGCCCGACCTCCGGTCGCCCCGCGTGGCCGTTCAGCCACGCAAGGCGACCGGATCCCGACGGGAACCGGCAGCTCAGAGCTGCCGCAGCAGCATCCCCGGCTGCTCGACGCAGTCCGCGACGAACCGCAGGAAGCCGCCCGCCGTACCGCCGTCGCAGACCCGGTGGTCGAAGGTGAACGACAGCTGGGTCACCTCGCGCACCGCCAGTTCGCCCCGGTGGACCCAGGGCTTGGCCACGATCCGGCCGACCCCGAGCATCGCGGCCTCCGGGTGGTTGAGGATCGGGGTGGAGCCGTCCACGCCGAACACCCCGTAGTTGTTCAGCGTGAAGGTCCCGCCGGTCAGTTCGGCCGGCCCGAGCGAGCCCGTCCGCGCCGATTCGGTCAGCTTCGCGAGCTCCACGCCGAGCTGTTCGGTGCTCAGCCGCTGCGCGTCCTTCACCACCGGGACGACCAGCCCGCGCTCGCCCTGCGCCGCGAAGCCCAGGTGCACCGCGGAGTGCCGCAGGATCCCCGAACCGTCGGGCGTCACACTGGAGTTGAGCTCCGGGAAGCGGTCCAGCGCGGCCACGCAGATCCGGGCCAGCAGCGCCAGCACGCTCACCTTCGGCCCCGGCGTGGCGTTCAACTGCCTTCGCAGTGCCATCAGTTCGGTGGCGTCCGCGTCCACCCAGCAGGTCGCCGCCGGGATCTCCCGGTGGGAGCGGCCCAGCTTCTCGGCCACCGCCTTGCGCAGCCCGCGCAGCGGCACGACCTCGCCCTGGGCACCCGCCGCGACGGCCGCGGGGGCCGGCGCCGGGGCGGCCTTCGAGGCGACCGCCCGGTCGACGTCCGCCCGCATGATCAGCCCGTCCGGGCCGCTGCCGCTGAGGGTCGCCAGGTCGATCCCGTGCTCCCGGGCACTGCGCCGCACCAGCGGCGAGATCACCGGCACCACCACGGGGGTCACGGCCACCGGGGCCACCGGCTCGGCCACGGCCACCGGCGCCGAATCGGTCACCGCGGCAGGTCCCACGGCGGCGGGCACCGCGGCGGGCACGGTGGCGGGCACGCCCACCCGGCGCCGCCGGCCGCCCCGGTCGGGCTCCGCGACGCCGTACCCGACCAGCGGCCGCTCCACGCCGGCCGCGGCCGAGGGCTCCGAGGCCGACAGCGGCGGCTCGCCCTCCCCCGGGGCCACCGCGACGGTCACCAGCGGGGCGCCCACCGGCACCTCCTCGCCGGGCTCGCCGAACCGGGCGGTGACCACCCCGCCGTACGGGCAGGGCACCTCCACCACGGCCTTGGCGGTCTCCACCTCCACCACCGGCTGGTCGACGGCGATCACCTCGCCGACCTCGACCAGCCAGCGCACGACCTCCGCCTCGGTGAGCCCCTCACCGAGGTCGGGCAGGGTGAACTCGCGCACCACGGCCATCATTCTCAGTCCTCCCACTGCAGCCGGGCGACCGCGTCCAGGATCCGGTCCACCCCGGGCAGGTGGTGGTGCTCCAGCATCGGCGGCGGGTACGGGATGTCGAAGCCGGTGACCCGCAGCACCGGCGCGGCCAGGTGGTGGAAGCAGCGCTCGGTGATCCGGGCGGCGATCTCCGCGCCGGTGCCGCCGAAGCCGGTCGCCTCGTGCACCACCACGGCCCGGCCCAGCGAGCGCACCACCGAGCAGACCGTCTCGTCGTCGAAGGGCACCAGGCTGCGCAGGTCCAGCACCGCGAGGTCCCAGCCCTCGGCCTTCGCCACCTCGGCCGCCTCCAGGCAGACCGGCAGCGAGGGGCCGTAGGTGATCAGGACGGCGGAGCGGCCGGGGCGCCGCAGCACGGCCCGCCCGATCGGCTCGACCGGGGCCGCCGTGTCGAGCTCCGACTTGCCCCAGTAGAGCCGCTTGGGCTCCAGGAAGACCACCGGGTCGTCCGAGGCGATCGAGGCCCGCAGCAGCCCGTACGCGTCGCCGACGGTGGCCGGGGTGACCACGTGCAGGCCCGGGGTGCTCGCGTAGTACGCCTCGGAGGCGTCGCTGTGGTGCTCCACGCCGCCGATGCCGCCGCCGTAGGGGATCCGGACGGTGATCGGCAGCGGCAGCCGGCCGGCCGTGCGGTTGCGCATCTTGGCGACGTGCGAGAACAGCTGCTCCAGCGCCGGGTAGGCGAAGGCGTCGAACTGCATCTCGACCACCGGGCGCAGCCCGTACATGGCCATGCCGATGGCGGTGCCGAGGATGCCGGCCTCGGCGAGCGGGGTGTCCAGGCAGCGGTCCGGGCCGAACTCGGCGGTCAGCCCGTCGGTGATCCGGAAGACACCGCCGAGCGCGCCGACGTCCTCGCCGAGGACGTGGACGGCCGGGTCCTCGCGCATGGCGTCCCGCAGCGCGGTGTTGAGCGCCTGCGCCATGGTGGCGGTGCGCACGGGGGCGCCGGCGGGGGCGGCATCGGCGCTGTGCCGCGCAGCGGCCCGGCCGGGGGTGGTGGCGGGCGACGGGCGGGCGGTCTTGGGCATCAGTGCTGCACCTCGGCCTCGGCGGCCAGCTCGGCGGCCAGCTGGGCGGCCTGCTCGGTCAGTTGCGGGGTCGGCTCGGCGTAGACGTGCGCGAACAGCGACATCGGGTCGAGCTCCGGCTCGGCGTGGAACTCGGCGCGCATCCGCGCCGCCAGCGCCTCCGCCTCCTCGGCCGCCTCCCGCACCAGGGCGTCGTCCAGCAGGCCGAGCCCGCGCAGCGCCCGCTCCATCAGCAGGATCGGGTCGTGCTCGCGCCAGGCGGCGACCTCGTCCTCGTCCCGGTAGCGGGTGGCGTCGTCGGCGTTGGTGTGCGCCTCGGCGCGGTAGGTGAGCGCCTCCACCAGGGTGGGGCCGCCGCCGGTGCGGGCCCGCTCGACGGCCTCGGCGAGCACGCTGTGCACGGCGGGGGCGTCGTTGCCGTCCACCAGCCGGCCCGGCATGCCGTAGCCGACGGCCTTGTGGGCCAGGCTGGGCGCGGCGGACTGCGCGGTGAGCGGGACGGAGATCGCGTACCCGTTGTTCTGCACCAGGAAGACGACCGGGGCGCGGAGCACGGCGGCGAAGTTGAGCGCCTCGTGGAAGTCGCCCTCGCTGGTGCCGCCGTCGCCGAGCATCGCCAGCGCGACCAGCGGATCCCCGGCCAGCCGGGCGGCGTGCGCCAGACCGACGGCGTGCGGCGCCTGGGTGGCCAGCGGGGTGCACAGCGGCGCGGTGCGGGTGGCCACCGGGTCGTAGCCGGTGTGGGCGTTGCCGCGCAGCAGGGTCAGCGACTCCAGCGGGTCGACGCCCCGGGAGACCACCGCGAGGGTGTCGCGGTAGCTGGGGAAGAGCCAGTCGCGCTCGTCGAGCGCCAGCGCGGCGGCGATCTGGCAGGCCTCCTGGCCGGTGGAGGCCGGGTAGACGGCCAGCCGGCCCTGCTTGGTCAGGGTGGTGGCCTGCTGGTTGTAGCGGCGGCCGACGACCAGGCGCCGGTACAGCTCGCGCAGCAGCGCGGGGTCGTACTTCTCCAGGGCGGAGGTGCCGAGGACCCGGACGGGTGCGGCGTCGGGCAGCAGCGGGCCGGGGTCGGTCCGGGGCGCGCTGGCGCCGGGCAGCCAACCAGGTACGGCTGCCAAGTGTCTGTGGTCGAGAACGGTCATCTCGGGGCACCTCCAGGGGTGGCGGGGGCTCCCTACCGATTGTTCGGTCGTCTGTTCATCTTGACCAGAAGCGTGACAAGGTGGTGGACAATCGGCCCGGGCAGCGGTCTGCTGGAGTCAGTGCGTCCAATCGGTGAGGGTGGGGGGTCATGTCGGCTGAACAGATGTCCAGACTCGACCGTGTCGACCGGTCGATCCTGCGGCTGCTGCAGCAGGACGGTCGCGCCTCGATCCGCTCGGTCGCCGAGCGGGTGCACGTGTCCCGGGCGAACGCGTACGCCCGGATCTCCAGGATGGTCGAGGACGGCGTCATCCGCGGCTTCACCGCCCGGGTGGACCACGAGAAGGCCGGTCAGGGCGCGTCCGCGTACATCACGCTGAAGATCGTCCAGAACTCCTGGCGGACGGTCCGCGAGCAGCTGCGGGCGCTGCCGGGGGTCGCCCACATCGCCCTGGTCGGCGGCGACTTCGACGTGCTGCTGCTGGTGCACACGGCCGACAACCAGGAGCTGCGCGACCTGGTCCTGGGCAGCATCCAGTCGATCCCCCAGGTGCTGGGCACCCGGACGATGCTGGTCTTCGAGGAGACCGACCTGGTCCCCCCGGACTGACTCCCCCGGGCTGCCGGGGTACGGGGCCAGGCCCTGTCCGGCCGATCCTGCCGGACCGGCCCTAGCGGGCCCGCAGACCGTCGAAGGCCAGGTGCACCACGGCGTCCGCGACGCCGTCGGCCGCCTTCACGCCCGGCCGGTACCACTCCACGATCGAGTTGATCATCCCGAACAGCAGCCGGGTGGCCAGCCGCGGCTCCACGTCCGCCCGCAGCGAGCCGTCCGCGACCGCGGCCCGCAGCAGCTCGGCCACCTGGTGGTCGAACTCCCGGCGGCGCTCCAGCGCCCACTGCTCGGTGGCCGTGTTGCCGCGCACCCGCAGCAGCAGCGTCACGTACGGCAGCTCGGCCAGCAGCACCTCGGTGGTGCGCCGCACCACGTGCTCCAGCCGGTCCACCGCGGGCCCCTCCACCGCCGCGGGCTCGGCGAGGATCGCGAACAGCCCGTCCAGCGCCCGGCCGACCGCGAGGCGCAGCAGCTCCTCCTTGCCGCGCACGTGGTGGTAGATCGAGGACTTGGAGATGCCGGCCGCCCGCGACAGGTCCTCCATCGAGGTGCCGTCGTAACCGCGCTCGTTGAAGACGTCGACGGTCACCGCGAGCAGTGACTCCACGGTGTAGGTGGTGCGCGTGGTGTGATCGGCCATCCTCCGAGTATCCCCGGCCCCGGACGGCCGGATGCGACGGGGGCCCGCTCCCGGGAAGGCGGGCCTTGGTCTGAACCAGAGGGCAGGACCTAGACTCGGCGGACGATCCGTCCGTAGCCACAGGATTCCGAAGCCTCAGGGTGGGCCAAGTCTGATGAGTACTACACCGGCCGCGACCTCCGACGTGCCCGAGCAGCGCGCCGCCGACGAACGGGCCTCCCCGGCCCCCGCCGGCGTGTGGCAGGAGCGCGCGCGGGCGCTGGTCCTGCGCTTCGGGCCGGCCGTCTGGTGCTACGCGGTGCTCAAGCTGATCGGCTTCACCGTCTTCATGAAGCTGCTCTCCTTCTCGGGCGACTACCTGGAGAAGCACCCGCGCTTCGGCGGCGGCGCCCAGCCCTGGGACGTGCTGGCCAGCTGGGACGGCTGGTGGTACCAGCAGGTCGCGGAGTTCGGCTACCACCCGGCGCTGGTGCTGGTCCCCGGCGGCACCCCCGGCTTCACGATCGAGCAGAACTCGGCCGCCTTCTTCCCGCTCTACCCCGGCCTGATGCGACTGGTCTCGGACGTCACGGGCCTCGGCCTGTACGGCGCCGGGATGCTCGTCTCGGTGATCGGCTCGCTGTTCGCCGCCGCCGGCATCTACGCGGTGGTCGAGAAGCTGTCCGGCCCCCGGGCCGGTGTGATCGCGGCCGGCATCTGGGCGATCGCCCCCGGCTCCGGCGCCGAGTGGGCGCTGTACTCGGACTCCACCTTCGTCGCGCTGGCCTCGTGGGCCTGCTACTGCGTGATGACCAAGCAGTGGGTGGCGGCCGGGGTGCTGAGCCTGGTGGCGGGCCTCAACCGGCCCACCTCGGCGGCCCTGATCGGCGCCGTGGGCCTGGCCGCCATCGTCGAGCTGTACCGGCGGGAGAGCGGGGTCCTGCGTCCGCTCGCCGCCATGCTGCTGGCCCCGGTCGGGCTGCTCGGCTACGTGGGCTGGGTCGGCTGGCGGATGGGCGAGTGGGGCGGGTACTTCCGGCTCCAGCACGACGCCTGGCTGCACTACTTCGACTGGGGCGTGGGCACCTCCAACGCGATCCGCGGGGTGCTCCTGGGCCGCACCGACTACCCCTTCGCCTTCCCGGTCGCGGACATGCTCTCCACCCTGCTGGTGCTCTCGCTGCCGGTGCTGATCGCGCTGATGATCCGGCTGCGCCCGCCGCTGGTGCTGGTCGCCTACACGCTGGCGACCATCGTCTCGGTGCTGGGCAGCCTGGGCATCTTCGGCAACACCTCGCGCTACCTGCTGCCGGCCTTCCCGCTGTTCATCGCGCTCGCGGTGGCGATGCGCCGGCTGAGCTGGCCGGTCCTGGCCGCCGTGCTCGGCACCGGGGCGGTCGCCTCCGGCTGGTACGGCGGGTACGTGATATTCGAGCTCGGCATCCCGTAGACCGCGAGGACCCCCGGGAGCACCGGGCGAGCACGTCCGGGAGCGGCCTCCCGGAGCCCGTCGGGGCGCGTCCGATCCGGACGCGCCCCGATTCCTTTCCCGCCGCCCCTTGAGCCGACCGATCGTTCGGTTACTCTGTGACGTGTCCCGTCCTCCCCTCTGAGGAGCGCACAGATGTCCGCAGCGGTCACCCACCCCCTCGTCGCCGAGCTGGTCGAACGCCACCAGGCCACCCTGGACGCCGCGCTCGACGCGGCCGCGAAGCGCGACTACTGGTCGCCCTACCCCGAGTTCCCCAAGGCGTACGGCGAGAGCGGCCTCCAGGACGGCAAGGCCGCCTTCGAGGCCCTGCTCGGCAGCCCCTTCGTCCTGGACGGCCACCCCGCCGACGGCGACCTGGTCGGCGGCGAGACCTCCCCGTACGGCGTCGAGCTGGGCATCGGCTACCCGCACGCCGGGCCCGACGCGCTGATCGCCGCCCTGCGCGCCGCCCAGCCGGGCTGGGCCTCGGCCGGACCTCTCGCCCGCGCCGCGGTCTGCCTGGAGATCCTGGCCCGGATCAACGCCCGCTCGCACGAGTTCGCGCACGCCGTCATGCACACCACCGGCCAGGCGTACGGCATGGCCTTCCAGGCCGGCGGCCCGCACGCCCAGGACCGCGGCCTGGAGGCCGTCGCGTACGCCTTCGCCGAGCAGACCCGGCTGCCGCGGCAGGCCGGCTGGACCAAGCCGCAGGGCAAGCGCGACCCGCTGGTGATGACCAAGGAGTTCACCGTCGTCCCGCGCGGCCTCGCGCTGCTGATCGGCTGCAACACCTTCCCGACCTGGAACGGCTACCCGGGCCTGTTCGCCTCGCTGGCCACCGGCAACCCCGTGCTGGTCAAGCCGCACCCGCGGGCCGTGCTCCCGCTCGCGCTGACCGTCGCGGTCGCCCGCGAGGTGCTGGCCGAGGCCGGCTTCGACCCCAACCTGGTCTGCCTGGCCGCCGAGCACGAGGGCGGCACGGTCGCCAAGACGCTCGCCGTCCGCCCCGAGATCAAGCTGATCGACTACACCGGCTCGACCGCCTTCGGCGAGTGGCTGGAGGAGAACGCCCGCCAGGCCGAGGTCTACACCGAGAAGGCCGGCGTCAACACCGTGGTCGTCGACTCCACCGACGACTACAAGGGCATGCTGACCAACCTGGCCTTCTCGCTCTCCCTCTACAGCGGCCAGATGTGCACCACCCCGCAGAACCTGCTGATCCCGCGCACCGGCATCGACACCGACCAGGGCGCCAAGGCCTACGACCAGGTGGTCTCCGACCTCGCCGCCGCCATCGAGGGCCTGCTCTCCGACGACGCCCGCGCCGCCGCCATCCTCGGCGCCGTGGTCAACCCGGGCGTGCTGCAGCGCAGCGCCCGGGCCGCCGACGGCGAGTTCGGCGAACTCGCCCTGGCCCCGCGGGTGGTGGCCTCGCCCGAGTTCCCGTCCGCGGTCGTCCGCACGCCCGCGCTGGTCAAGCTGGACGCCGACAAGCCGGACGACCGCACGGTCTTCGGCGGCGAGTGCTTCGGCCCGGTCTCCTTCGCGGTCGCCGTCGAGTCCACCGCCGCCGCGGTGGAGCTGCTGCGCGACACCACCCGCTCCCAGGGCGCGATGACCGCCTCCGCCTACACCACCTCGCCCGAGGTGGAGGAGGCGCTGGTGGGCGCGGCGCTGGACAGCGGCGTGTCGCTCTCCTTCAACCTCACCGGCGGTGTGTACGCCAACCAGACCGCCGCCTTCTCCGACCTGCACGGCACCGGCGCCAACCCGGCGGCCAACTCCGCCTACTGCGACGGCGCGTTCGTCGCCAACCGGTTCCGCACGGTGGAGATCCGCCGCCACAGCTGACCGGGTCGTCCGGCTCCCCGGACGGCGCCCCGGACGGCGCCCGGAACGGCTCCCCGGCCGGCTCCCCGTACGGCCCTCCGGACCCCGGCTCCCCACCGAGCCGGGGTCCGGAGATTCACAGCCGTCCGCGGTCCGGCGATGATGGACACCGGAAGGCGGCTGCCACAGCGCCCAACATCCGTCCGACCATCGGGAGCTGACACATGACCGCGAAACAGAACGGCACCGACGTCCTGGTCGTCGGCGCCGGACCGACCGGGCTGCTGCTCGCCGGCGACCTGGCCACCGCAGGGGTCCGGGTCACCGTCCTGGAGAAGCGCGGCGCCGAGTCCAACCTCACCCGGGCGTTCGCCGTGCACGCCCGCACCCTGGAGCAGCTCGACGCCCGCGGCCTCGCCGACGAGCTGATCACCACCGGCACGGCCCTCGACACCCTGCGGCTGTTCAACCGGCTCCGGGTCGACCTCGGCCACCTGCCGACCCGGTTCCCGTTCGTCCTGATCACCCCGCAGTACAACACCGAGCGGCTGCTCCAGGAACGCGCCCTGAAGGCCGGCGCGACCGTCCTGCGCGGCGCGGAGGTCACCGGGCTGCGCCAGGACGCCGAGGGCGTCACCGTCGAGGTCAGGGAGGGCGACGCCGTCGTCACCCACCGCGCCCGCTACGTGGTCGGCACCGACGGCGTCCACTCCACCGTCCGCGACCTGCTGGGCATCCCGTTCCCCGGCGAGTCCGTGGTCAACTCGGTGCTCCTCGCGGACGTCCGGCTGGAGCGCAGCCCCGAGGAGGTGCTCAGCGTCGGCGCCAACGAGGACGGCTTCGCCTTCGTGGTCCCGTTCGGCGACGGCTGGTACCGGGTGATCGCCTGGGACCGCCACGGCAGCCGGCCCGACGGCACCGCCCCCTCCGTCGAGCGGATCGCCGACATCGCCCGGCGCGCCCTCGGCGAGGACTACGGCCTGCACGACGCCCGCTGGACCTCCACCTTCCACAGCGACGAACGCCAGGCCCCCAACTACCGCTCCGGCCGGGTGTTCCTGGCCGGCGACGCCGCCCACTGCCACTCCCCGGCCGGCGGCCAGGGCATGAACACCGGCCTCCAGGACGCCGCCAACCTGTCCTGGAAGCTCGCCGCCGCCGTCCAGGGGCGGGCCTCCGACGCCCTGCTCGACACCTACCAGGCCGAGCGCCACCCGGTCGGTCGGGCCGCCCTGCGCACCTCCGGCGCCCTGGTGCGGCTCGCGCTCGCCAAGTCCGTCCCGGCCCGTGCCCTGCGCGGCACGCTGACCGCCCTCGCCGACCACCTCGACCCGGTCGCCGACCGCGGCGCCCACACCGTCTCCGGCATCGACATCCGCTACGCCGCGCCCAAGGACTCCCACCCGCTGGTCGGCCGCCGCGTCCCGGACCTGCGGCTCACCGCGCTCGAAGAGCCCCGCGAGGGCGAGCCGCCCGCGCCGGAACGGCTGTACGAGGCGCTGCGCGCGGGCCGGTTCGTCCTGGTCAGCAATGACGAGCTGTCCGCCGCCGAGCCGTGGTCCGACCGGCTGGTCACCGCCGCCCCGGCCGACCCGCACGGCAAGCTGCGCGACACCGTGCTGCTGGTCCGCCCGGACGGCCACACCGCCTGGGCCGCCGTCGACCCCGGCCGCGGCCAGCTGCGCGCCGCCCTCACCCAGTGGCTCGGCGACCCGTCCGAGGACTGAGTCCCCGCGGGCCCTCCGGCGACGCCCGTCGCCGGAGGGGCCCTAAGACCGACCGGCAATAGGGGTGCGGCGTCGCGGGCCGATGGCTGTCGCCCGGACGGTTTCTCCTCGGTCACCAGGGCTCCGCCATGGCTCCT
>NZ_JBSGFD010000176.1:0-17974 GCF_053603215.1 Kitasatospora sp. NPDC004240
GGCCCGGCCGGCTCCGGCCGGCGGTCGTCCGCCGTCGCGGGCGGCGGGCCGCCGGCCTGCGTCAGGGGCGGGGCCACCGCCCTGACCAGCCCCTCGTGCAGCAGTCGCGCGGCCTCCACCGTGACGGCGTAGAGGCCCCGCCCGAGCAGGAAGGCGATGTCCCGGGCGCTGCGCCTGCCGTTGACCCGCCGCAGGATCTCGCGCCGTTCCCCGGTGGCCCCGGCGTCCAGCAGCCGTTCACCGGCCTCGGTCCGGGTCAGCCGGTCACGGAACGGGGAGATCGGCCGTTCACCCAGGGCCCTGATCCGCCGCCCGGTCTCATGGATCAGCCATTCCGGCTCGATTCCCTCCGACGCGGCGAAATACGGGACCGGCGAGTCACGGTCGAGCGTGACCCGGTCGATCCGGCCCATTCCCATCGCCAGGGCCCCGTCCAGGGCCGCCATCACACAGATGAGCTGGAGTTCCGCGGAACCGACCAGTTCCCGGGCCACCAGTTCCGCGCCGACGCGCCCCCCTGCCGCTCCCGACCGGACCACCGAGGCCCAGTCGGGCTCGCTGACCCGCCCCGAGCGCAGCAGGAGGGTCTCGACCCCCGGCGAACCGGGCGAGGCGACCTCCAGGATCGCGCCGCCCTCCAGGTGGAAGCGGCCGCCCGGGTCCCCGGTCACGAGCAGGGTGCCGGAGAGCCGGCCGTGCGGCCCCGTCAGCATCCTGGCGAGGTCCGGCCCCGCCCCGACCGATCGGAAGGCCGTGGGCAGCGGCGGACCCGCCACGGGGCTCGCCTCATCCGGACGGGAGCCTGAATTCCGGCGCGTGGCTGTACCGCTGTCTGACATTTCCCCACAATCGGCCGTGTTCCCATGGACAGCTGCCGCCGGCTCCCCGAATGCCGACCCAGTAATCGCACTGTAGTCACAGCGGAAGACCACTCGATCGGGCGATCGTTAAATGTTCGATTGACGGCATCGAACGACACCGTTTGCGCGATCAGCGCCCTTTCGCATTCACGCTTGTCCGATTTTGCAAATCCGAACGGACGAACATCTGAACAGCTGACCGGCCACACGGCTGAACGGCCGGACAGTTGACCGACCGGACGGCTGAACGGCCGGACAGCTGAACGGCCCGGCCGGAGAATCCGGGCCGGGCCGAGGTCTTCCCCGGACGTGTCGCAGGCGGTCAGCCGGGGCCCACGCCGCCCTCCATCCGCCGGGTGTCGTGGGCGGCGAGCGCGGCGGTGAGCTTCACCCGGTCGCCGTGGTCGGCGGGGTTCATGCCGGTGAGGGCGGCGATGCGGCGGATGCGGTAGTCGACGGTGTTGGGGTGGACGTGCAGCTCGGCCGCGACGTCCCGGCGATTGAGGTTGGTCCGCAGGTAGCCGCGCAGCGTCGGCAGCAGGTCGGGCTTGTCGGCGACGGGTGCCAGCAGGTCGGCGAGGTGGTCGCGGGCCGCCCCGGGCCGGGTGAGCTGGTGCTCGATGAGCAGGTCGTCGAGCAGGTACGCGCCCGGCGGCCGCTGGAAGACGACGGCGGTGTCCCGGACCTCGGTCGCCAGGCGTACGGCGTCGGGCGTCCGCTCGGGCGGGCCGATCGCCGCGCCGGCGGTCAGCGGGACGGCGGCGGCGCGGCTGAGGTCGTCCATCACGCCGGCCAGCCAGGCACGGGGGTCGGCGTCCGCGTCGGCCCGGGGCAGCAGGGCGAGCCCCTCGCCGACGGTCATCTGGGCGAGGACCGGCCGCCCGACGACCCGGTCCAGCTCGGCCCGGATCCGCCGGATCTTGCGGCGGGCGGCGATGGCGTCGTCCACGTCCGCGCGCAACTCGTCGCGGTGGGTGCCGATGGACAGCGCCAGGACCAGGTACGCGGGGGGCAGGGTGGTGCCGGTGTGGCGGGCGGCGAGGTGGATGTCGGTGCCGGTCAGCAGCGCCGAGAGCATGGTGTGCCGGGCGGCCCCGCTCTCGCCGACCTGCGTCTGGCGCTCCTCCAGGTAGCCGGCGGTGACCTCGGCGACGGTGACCCGCAGGCCGGTCAGCAGCACGCGGTAGGCCATGCCGACCTGCTCCGGGGGCAGGTGGGCGCTGAGGAAGTCCACGCAGACCTGCGCGCCGAGGTAGTAGGCGTCCACCACGTCCTCGATCGGCACGCCCTCCTCGGCCCGGCGGGCCGCCGAGGCGCGCTGGAAGGCCCGCCACTGCGGCTCCAGCGGCTGTCCGGTCTGCAGGGAGCGGGCGATGCCCCGGATGCTCTGCTCGGTGACCCGGCTGACGTCGTGCTCCAGCTGCTCGGCGGGCAGCCGCCGGTAGACCGGCTGCTCGGCCATCAGCCGCGCGGCGATCTCCGCCTTCAGCCGTGGCAGGTCGGCCAGCATCCGATCGGCCATGACCTGCCCGATCGCCGGATCGTTCGCGCTATCAGCCGTCACAACGTCGCCTTCCGATCACGGCGGCGGTCCGCGTCCGCCGGCTCGGCCCGCCACCATAGTAGGCGGGCCGCTGACCACGGGGGCGTCCGCCGGAGGAGGCGGTGCGGCACGACACCCGGGGCGCCGCCGGGTGCCAGTCGGGCGGCACATCCTTGTGACCGGTCACAATCGCCGGCCGGAAAGTCTGGGATCCGCTCCGGAGCCCCCGGGCCGGGCGTCGCGCAGGATGGAGGGCGGGACCTACCGGCCGGTAACTCTTGGGGTGACGGGCCGGGCCCGTCCTCGGACCCCCGTTGCCCGCCCGTCCCCCACCACACGGGCGGGCAGCGGGCCCGGTCGCACGGCGCCGCCGCCCGGTCCGCCCACCCGTCCCGCCGGAGGAACCCCCATGGCCTTCGCCGCCTCCCAGCCCCGCACCGGACCGCCCGGCCCGCCCGGCCCGGCACCCCGGCCCACCGGACCGGGCGCGCCGCTGTGGCTGGTCACCATGCCCACCCGCTCCGCCGGGGGCGTCACCGGCACCCAGAGCTTCGCCGTCCACGCCCCCGGCCGGCCGCAGGCGATCACGGCCGCCGCCGTCCGCGCCGGGAGCGACCGCGCGCTCCTGCGCCGCAGGGGCGCGCGCATCGACGTCCGCGCCGCCCAGGCCACCCGCTGGGACCCACTGCCCGACCGGCCCTGAGCTCCCGACCGGCCCGCCGCACCCCGGGGCGGGCCCCCGGGGTGCGCGGTGCTCCGGACCGCCGCGAACCGCTACCGGCGGATCAGCACTGGTCGATCCGCCAGACCGGGTTGAAGTCCATGTCGGCCGAGGAGGTGCCGGGGGCGGCGCGCCCGACGATGTTCCCGTTCTGACCGTAGAACCAGACGCTGTTCCGGGAGTTGTTGACCCAGGACCCGCGGCCGTTCCACTGGCTCAGCGCGTAGGAGTTGCAGGACTCCCGGAACGCCCACTCGTGGTAGTCGTACTGCGTGTGGGCGTAGAAGCAGAAATAGCCGGACGGGCAGCTGCCGGGCCCGCCGACCCACGAGTACATGGGCTGGGCCTGCCCGTTGCGCCACACGGTCCCGTTGTTGTTGTCGTACGTGCCCGCGTGCGCGCCGGTGGCCATGGTGGTGCCGGCCAGCAGCACGGCCGCCACGGTACTGGCGACGGTGGTGATCCCGCGTCGGATGTTCACGGCTCTCCTCGGAAGGTCGATCGGACGGTCGAATCGGAAGGTCGAAGGGGTCTCGCACCCGCCGCCGGCCGGGACCCCCCGAGCCCCGTCGTGGTCGACGGCCGTCCCGGCCTGCGGCGGATGGATCGTGACGTCGGCCCCCGTTCCGGCGGGCCCGACGGAGAGCAACGATCCCGGTTCGCCGACGACCGCACGAGCTTTTCACCGGTGCCTTAAATCCCTTGCTCACAGCGGGTATACAGGGAGGCGCAGCGATGGCCGAGCACCGGGGGGAACCGTGCTGAGGATCCACTTCACCGTCGACGACCTGGCGAACGTCCGGGTCGCCGCCGCACCCGACCTGGCCGTGGAGACGGTGCTCAGCCTGCGGACCCTGGGCACCGGGGCGAACGACCTGCGCTTCCGGCAGTGGCGGCGGACCCTCCGGACGAACTGGGACCCGCACATCCCGCTGCTGGGCGACCTGTGCGCCCCCGCGGTGCTGCCGGCCTTCCTGGCCGACCACATCGAACCCGACCACCGGGCCACCGCGGCCTCCGCCGCCGGGCCGGACCTCGCCTACCGCCGGCTGTACCTCCACCACCTGGCCGGGTTCCGTCCGCTCACCCCGTTCGCGGGCCGGCTCGCGGACGACGATCCGCGGGCCCGGTCGCTCTTCGGCCGGGCCCTGGGCGGCTACCAGGCCGCCGCGATCGACCCGTTCTGGCCGCAGATCACCGCACTGATCGCCGCGGACCGCGCCCGCTCCCGGCCGGGCGACACCACCGGCCTCGGGCAACTGTTCAACTCCCTGCACCCGGACGTCCGGTGGCAATCGCCGGTGCTGGAGGTGCGGCTCGGCCGACCCGACGACATCGACGTCCACCTCAACGGGCGCGGCCTGCTGCTCCAGCCCACCGTGTTCGGCGGCGAGCACCCGGTGGTCTCCGGGTACAACATCGACGACCACCGGCCCGCGCTCTGCTACCCCGTACGCAGCCAGGCGCTGCTGGGCCGGTACGAGGCCGAGCCCGTGGAGCGCCTCGTCCCGCTGCTGGGGCGCACCCGCACGGCCGTCCTGACCTCCGTCGCCGAGTCGGGCCCGCACTCCACCGGGGAGCTCGCCCGCCGCCTGGGCTGCAGTGCGGCGGCCGTCAGCCAGCACACCGCCGTACTGCGCGACAGCGGGCTGCTCCGCACCCACCGCGTCGGCCAGGGCGTGCGGCACGTGCTGACCGACCTCGGGGCGGCCCTGCTCGACGCGAACCGCTGACGGCAACCCTGCGCCGGGGCGGGAATCGTTCGCCCCCGTCCGGTGACGGGCGATCTGACGGGGTGTACGGTCTATCCCAGGGTGTGCCGGGAAGTCTGGTCGGCGTGTAGCTGCCGCACGCCCCGAGGAGAGCCGTGAACGCCGACCACCCCGCCGCGAACCCCCTGAGCCCCACCGACGCGAACGTGCCGCCGGTCCGCCTGGGCCCGCTGGTGCGGGTCGACGGCGGCTGGTTCATCGGCGACCACCGGAGCAAGGCGTACCTGGCCGTCCTCCCCGGGGGGTTCGAGCACCGCGTCACGGACCGGGAGCCGTTCCTCGTGCCGTGGCACCGGCTGATGGGCCTGGGGCTGGGGGTCACCAGCGGCCGTTTCCTCAGCACACCGGTCGGCGGACTCCTGACCAAGTACGACGACATCACCATCCACGGCTCCTGTCTGAACGCCATGGTGCGGCACCCCTACGACATGTGGAAGCCCCGGTTCATCCACCACCGCCACCGGTACCCGGCACTGGAGATCATGGTGCTGCGCCAGCTGCTGGGAGACATCGTCGAACTCGGCCACGCCGAACGGCTCGGCGACGACGCCTGGTTGACCTCCGCGGTCCACCGGCTGGCGCCGAAGCGCTTCCTCCGGCGGGGGTGGAGCCGCAAGGCCATCGACGCGGGGATGAAGGAGATCATCACGGACGGGCTGTGACCTGCGGCCGGGGCTGTCACCCCGGAACCGGCGGAGCCACCGCCGACACTGCGGAGGTCCTGCCGACCACCCGACGAACGGGCCGGACCGGCGCGGATGCCGTCAGTGCCAGCCGCAGGAACCCGTGCACTCGACGGTGCCGTTGTCGTCGCCCGTCGACAGCATCGCCAGGATCATCAGAGCCAGCACGACGGCGGCCAGGACGTACTGAATGATCCGGTCGGGTTCCCAGCCTCCGCCGCCACCGGGCCGGCCGCCCGCGGCGGGTGGCCCGGGCGGCGGGTCGCCCCCCCGCGGAATCGCCGATGTCAGGACCGTCCGGACCCATCGCGTCGCCCCCCGTCCCACCGTGCCGACGGAACCAGGAGAGACCCGGCCGGGCGCTCCCGTCAAGGCCTCGAACCGCTATCGCGGCGCGACCGGGTTGACCGTGCTCCAGTCGTGCTTGCCGCGGCCGTCGGCGAGGGCGGTGGAGAAGAGCGAGAGGACCCCGTCGAGGAGGGGGAGGCGGTCCTGGCCGGCGTCCTCGGCCATCCGGGACGCGTAGGTGAGGTCCTTGTGGGCCCACTCCGCGGAGAAGTTCAGCGGCTCGGGCGGGGTCAGGTAGCTGTCCCAGGCGAGCCGGGTGACCACGCCGCCGGGGCGGTCGAGCAGGGCCTCACCGACCTGGTGCGCGTCCAGGCCCGCCGCCTCGGCCAGCCGCAGGGCCTCGCCGAACCCGGCCAGGTGTACGGCCTGCAGGGCGTTGAGGATCAGCTTGAAGCGGGTGCCCGCGCCGGCCGGGCCGAAGTGCCGCACATCGCGGGCGATCGCGTCGAACACCGGCCGCAGGGCGGGCAGTCCGTCCGCGTCGCCACCCGCGAGCAGGACCAGGTTCCCGGTCCGGGCGGCGGCCGCGCCGCCGGTGAGCGGCATGTCGAAGAAGGCCCGGCCGCGCTCGGCGCACCGGGCGGCGAGGTCCTCGATCCAGTGGACCGACAGGGTGGCGGAGGCGATCAGGACGGCGTCCTCGCGGGCCCCCGCCAGGATGCCGTCGGGGCCCTCCCACACGGCGCGGGAGGAGCCGTCGTCGGCGGTCACCTCGAAGACCACGTCCGCACGGGCCGCCGCCTCGGCCGGGGTGGCCGCCAGGACCGCTCCCGCGGCGACGAGTCCGTCGGCCCTCCGCGGGGAGCGGTTCCAGACGGTCACGGTGTGCCCGTTCCTGAGGAGGTTGTCCGCCATGCCGTGGCCCATGATGCCGAGCCCGATGACCGCCACGTTCGCCATGTCCGCGTCCCTTTCCACTGGAGCTGCCGGGGCCCCGTCCTGGGGCCCGGCCTCGTCGGGGTCCAGTCTGCGCAGGTGGGGCACGGTTGCGGGACACCCGCCGAAGAGGGGCCCTCGCAGGGCCCCTCTCGCCCGCCTGAGTGGTCGTCATACTTGGGGGATGGAGATCGACAAGGCGCCCGGGCTGGGCGAGTTCCTCCGGACGCGGCGGGCCCGGGTCACGCCCGAGCAGGCCGGGCTGCCGGCGACCACCGGGCGCCGGCGCACCACGGGCCTGCGCCGGGAGGAGGTGGCGCTGCTGGCGGGCGTCAGCATCGAGTACTACCGGCGGCTGGAGCAGGGCAAGCAGCACCGGCCGGGCGCGGCGGTCCTGGAGGCGGTCGCCCGGGTGCTGCGGCTGGACGAGGACGAGCGGCGCCACCTGATCCGGCTGGCCGGCGCGCCGGCCCGTTCGTCGGCCGCCGCGGAGGGCGCGCAGGCGCCGTCGCGCGTCCTGCGCCCGGACGTGCTGCGCATGCTGGAGATCGTCGAGCCCTGCCCCGCGTACGTGCTCGGCCGGGCCAACGACCTGCTGGCCGCCAACGCGCGCGGCCTGCTCCTGCTGCCCGGCATCGAGGAGTGGCCGCGGGCACAGCGCAACACCGCCCGCTACACCTTCCTGCACCCGGCGGCCCGCGGCCTGTACGGCAACTGGGAGGACGTCGCGGCGGCCACGGTCGCCCATCTCCGGGCGATGGCGGGGAGGTACCCGGACGCGCCGGACATCACCGGGGTGGTCGGCGAACTCGTCGTCAAGAGCGAGGAGTTCGCCGCCCTGTGGCAGCGGTACGAGGTGCGCAGCCGCACCAACGGGCGCAAGCACTTCACCCACCCCGCCACCGGGACCATGACGCTGGGCTACGAGGCGTACGAGATCGCCCGCACCGACGGCCACCGGCTGATCGTCTACCAGGCCGAACCGGGCAGCCCGGACCACGACGCGATGCTCCTGCTGGGGCACCTGGAGCAGGCCGGGCGGAGGGGGCTTCCGGCCTGATGCCGCCGGGGCCCGCCCGCCCGTGAGGCCGGCCCGTACCCGGTGACGACGCCGCCGGGGTACGGGCCGGGGCGCGTCAGGCCTGGCGCAGGCCCGGGGAGCCGGCCTCGGAGACGAAGGAGGCGGCGGTGGTGACGGTGCCGCCGGGTGTGGTGACGTGGGAGACCGTGCGGTAGTCGGCGCGGACCTGCTGCCGGTCGAGGGTGACGGTGGTGTAGCCGCGGCGCCCGTTGTAGAACTTCAGGTGCGGGTTGGCGGCCAGGTAGGTGGCCCAGTTGGCGGGCTGGTCGGAGCCGTTCTTGCCGCTGCTGACCGAGGTGCCGACGAATTCGACGCCGACCGTGCGCGAGGCCGGGTCGGCGAAGTCGCGCTTGATGTCCATGGCGTAGGAGACGTGCACGTCGCCGGTGAGCACGACGAGGTTCTCCACCCCGGCCTGCTCGGCGCCGGCCAGGATCCGCTCGCGGGAGGCCGGGTAGCCGTCCCAGGAGTCCATGGAGAGCTTGGAGGCGGCCGCCGTGGTGTTCTTGCGGCGGGAGAAGGTGACCTGCTGGGGCAGTACGTTCCAGAGCGCCTTGGAGCGGCGGAATCCGTCCAGCAGCCAGCGCTCCTGGGTGGCGCCGACCATGGTGCGCGCCGGGTCCTCGGACTCCGGGCCGGGGAACTGCCAGCCGTCGCCGTAGGCCTGGTCGGAGCGGTACTGCCGGGTGTCGAGGATGTCGAACTGGGCGAGGCGGCCGTAGTGGGCGCGCCGGTAGAGCCGCATGTCGGCGCCGTCGGGGCGCTGCGGCATGCGCAGCGGCATGTTCTCCCAGTAGGCGCGGTAGGCGGCGGCGCGGCGGACCAGGAAGTCCTCGGTGGGGCCGCCGCCCTCGGGGACGCCGCCGGCGTAGTTGTTCTCGGTCTCGTGGTCGTCCCAGGTGACGAACCACGGGAAGGCGGCGTGCGCGGCCTGGAGGTCCGGGTCGGACTTGTAGAGGGCGTAGCGCAGCCGGTAGTCCTCCAGGGTGACCGTCTCGTGGTTGAACAGGGCGGGCAGCACGCGGTCGGTGTACCGGCGCTCGCCGCCGGTGGCGTTGACGGCGTACTCGTAGAGGTAGTCGCCGACGTGGAGGACCGCGTCGAGGTCCTCGTGCGCGAGGTGGCCGAGGGCGGTGAAGTAGCCGTCGTGGTAGGCCTGGCAGGAGACCAGGCCGAAGCGGCCGTCGTGGACCTCGCGGCCGCGGGCCGGGGTGGTGCGGGTGCGGCCGACGGGGCTGATCCAGTCACCGGCGCGGAAGCGGTACCAGTGGACGCGGTCGGCGTCGAGGCCGTCCGCCTCCACATGGAGGGCGTAGTTGAACTCGGCGTGGGCCCGGACGCTGCCGCGGCGGACGATCCGGGTGAAGCGCTCGTCGTGGGCGACCTCCCACTGGACGCGGACGGACCCGGTCGGCGGCAGGCCGTTGCCGGGCTCGTACGGGCGCGGGGCGAGGCGGGTCCAGAGCACCACGGACTCGGAGTCGGGGTCGCCGGAGGCCACGCCGAGGGTGAACGGGTTCTCGCGCAGGGCCTGCGGGGCGAGTTCGGCGTCGGCCGCGTGGGCGTCGGGCAGGTTGGTGGTGAAGGCCAGCGCCGCGGCGGCCGAGGTGACGGTGAGGAAGCGGCGGCGGCCGAGCCGTGCGGCGGCCTGCCGGATCCGCTGGTCGTGGGTGAGGTGGACGCCGTTCATCAGTGCCATGTCGTGCTGCCTTCCGCCGGCCTGCCGTGAGCTCCGCTGTGTGCCAGGGAATTCGAGCGGTGGGGGTCGGCCACGAACCGACCCTGGTACGACATGTGAGTGATGATTGGATGAGCGGATCGTACGGATCGGTCATACCGCCACTCACCGGACGCGGCGTCAGCCCCAGGTGCGCGAGCAGAGGACCAGCCGGTAGCCGTCCGGGTCGGCGACGGTGACGCCGAACTCGTCCCAGTACGGGTTGTGGGACGGCACGCGGGTGCCGCCGGCCGCGACCAGCCGTTCGACCTCGGCCTCCTCGACCGGGCGGCCCAGGTAGACGACGAAGAGGTCGTCGACGGTCGGGGCGGGCTCGACCGGGGCCTCGGGGTCGTGGGTGAGCTCGAAGTGCCATGCGCCGCCGGCCGGTCCGACCATCAGCAGGTCGTGCTCGCCGGGCACCCGTTCGGTGCTGCGCCACAGCACCTCCAGGCCCAGGGCCCCGACGTAGAAGCGCTCGGCGGCGGCGAGGTCGCGGGAGGGACGGGCGACGCGGATGTGGGTGCCGGTGCTGATCACGGCGGTGCTGCCTCTCGTTCGGCGGGCCCTGGCACTGCACCGGGCCTCGGTCGCTCACGAATCTACCCGTCCGGTGACCTCCCGAGCAGGTCAATACCGGGCATGATCACACGGTCAATCGAAGGGGCCCGGCGTGATCGACTACGGTGGAGCGGCCCACCCAGCCCCGTACGAGGAGCCGTCCCACCGTGCCCAGTTGGCGAACCACCCTGACCGCGGCCGGGATCTCCGGGCAGGACCTGCGCGTCCCGTACACCGCGGCCGCCCGCCGGGTGCGGCGGCGCGAGCCGGCGCCGTACCTGGTGCTGCGTCTGCTGGCCGCGCCCGCGCTGGTGCCGCACGTCGCGGCGGGGATCGCGTTCATGAACCTGGTCGACGACGTCGCCGAACACGGCTCGCCCGAGCAGCGGGCGGACGGCCTGCGGGAGTTGACGGCCCGGGTGGAGCGGGCGCTGGACGGCGGGCCCGCCGACGACCCGGTGCTGCGGGCGTACGCCCACACGGTGGCCGTCCGCGGGCTGCCCCGGCACTGGGTGACGGACTTCCTGAAGGGCGCCGCCGAGGCCGAGGCCCGCTTCACCGGCTTCGACACCGAGCGGGACTTCGAGGAGTACCTGGACGTCTACGCCTGGCCCGGGGTGATGGTGTCCACCGGCGTGCAGTACCCGGGCGGGCCGGACGAGGAGGACGGCGTCGGGCTGCTGCCCGCGCACGTGCTCGCCTGGGAGGCCGGGGAGCTGCGGCCCACCGAGGAGGAGTTCATCGCGCTGGCCCGCGCCCTGTGGTGCCCGGCCGGCCGGCTGATGGGCGTACGGCCGGCCTCGCTGCGCGACGTCCGGGTGGCCCGCGAGCTCACCCGGGAGAACGCGGCCCGGCGGATCGGCGTCCCCGCCCGCCTCTACGAGGACGCCGAGCGCGGCGGCCGCTGGGACGGCGACGGGGAGCAGACGTACGGGCTGGCCCGGGTGCTCGGCCTGACGCTGCGCGAACTGGTCGCGGTGACGGGCCGCCGGGACGAGCTGGAGCGGCGGCTGCGGGCCTGCGTGGACGGGCGCTGGCAGGCGCAGCTGGACGCGGTCGGCCGGATCGTGCCGGTCGGCGAGGACGCCCTGACCGCGGTGCTGACGGCGCTGCGGAACGAGCGGCGGGCCACCTCCTCGCACTGGGGCGCCGGCTGGGGCCCCTCGGCCGGCCCCGCCCGCGGGACGGCGCCGGAGGAGGCCTCGGCGCCGGTCGAGCGCTTCTGGGAGCTGCTGGCCCGCCATCGGACGGACATCCCGGTCTGACCGCGTCGGGGTGCGTGCGCCGGGCCGACCGCGCCGGGGGCGGGGGTGGGCGCGCCGGGTCCGCCCCCGCGGTCGGTGCCCCGGACGGCCCCGTTCCGGTGGCCGGGCCGGGCCGCCGCGCGTGGACTGGACGGGACACTGCCCAGTCCGCCGGACGCGGTCCGGTCCGCGGCGCAACAGAGCGGGGAGCGACCATATGCGTTGGGGAACCGCGGCCGCCGTGGCGGCCGCCGCCGTCGGTGCCGGGGCCGTCGTGCTGGTGATCGGCCGCCGGGCCTCCGAGCGGTTGGTGCGCCCGGGCGGCGAGGGGCCGGTGATCCCGGTCGGGCCCACCCTGGTGAAGAGCCTGACCGCCGGACGGGCCACCTTCAGCGAGACGCCGCAGAGCCTGCGCCCCGGCCGCTGGGCGGTCGAGTGGGGCCGCCCGGCGGCCGCCGGGCACGCGGTGGTCGGCGAGATCCTGTACCGCGACCGCTACGGCGTCACCCGCGCCCTGGAGCGCGCCGACCGGGGCACCCTGGCGACCGGCACCGAGGTCCGCTTCACCCCGCGGGTCCACCTCGGCGACCCGACCGAGGCGCTCGGCCTGGAGTACGCCGACGCCGCCGCCGACGGCGAGCTCGGGCTGCTGCCCGCCTGGCAGCTGCCCGGACCGCGCGGCACCTGGGTCGTCCTGGTGCACGGCCCCGGCGCCGACCGCCGGCAGACCCTCCCGGTGCTCCCGCTGCTGCGGCGGCTCGGCCTGCCCGCGCTGGCCGTGACCTACCGGGGCGACGAGGGCGCGCCCGCCTCCCCGGACGGACTCGGCCACTTCGGCGAGACCGAGTGGCGGGACGTCGAGGCGGCGCTCCGCCTGGCGCTGGACAGCGGCGCCGGCCGGGTCATCCTGTACGGCTGGTCGCTGGGCGCCACCATGGCGATGCAGACCGCCGCCCGCTCCGCCTGGGCCTCCTCGATCAGCGGACTGGTGCTGGACTCCCCGGTCCTCGACTGGACCGCCACCGCCCGCCGCGCCGCGGTCCGCTCCGGGTTCGGCGCCGGGGCCGCCGAGCTGGGCGTGCTCGCCGCCGAGGGCCGTACCGGGGTGGACCTGGCCGACTTCGCCCGCCTCGCCTCCGGCGACGACCTGCGGGTGCCCACCCTGGTGATGCACGGCCCGGACGACCCGGTCGCGCCCTGGGCGGCCGCCGCCCGGCTGGCCGCCCGGCGGGAGGACCTGGTCAGCCTGCAGGCCTTCCCGAACGCCGATCACGCGGCGCTGTGGAACTCCGACCCCGACCGCTACACCGAGCTCCTGCGCCGCTGGCTCACCCCGCTGCTCTGAGGTCTCGTTCCGGCTCCGCGGGCGCGCACCCCCTCCCACCTGGCGTGTCCGCGCCACACAGATCAGGCCAGGCGGTTTGCCGCTGTTGCCCGATCTTGCGGGGCCCGTCCCGCCCATGATCCGTGGGCGGAGCGAACCGGATGTGACAGAAGGCCGGTACAAGGGGAAGACTGCTCGACGTGACGTCTCGGAACCCGCGCGACCGTGATGCCCCGCTCCCGCCGACGATCGGTACCGGTGCGACCGTGACCCGTCTCCCGGGAACGGCCCACCGCGCCGCCGGCCCACGGCCGGGCGGCCCCGCCGTACCCCGTCGACGCGGCCCCGCACCCGCCCCCGGCCGCGGCCGGGTCCCGGTGCCCGAGGGCTTCCCCGCACCCGCCGAGCTCGCCCCGCTGGCCCGCCGGATGCTGGTCGACGCCGTCCGCATCGCCCGCTGGGCCGGCGAGCTGGCCGAGGTCGACAAGCGCGGCGAACTGCTCCCCGACGACGCCCGCGCCGCCGGCCGCGCGCTCGCCATGACCGTGGGCGCCGCCGCCAACGCCTGGGGCCAGGCCCTGCTGATCGGCCTGGTCGAGGCCCGCGACGGCGGCGCCGCCCCCGGCTGGCGCCTGCACGCCTGGGAGCACGACGACGAGGCGGTCATCCGCGGCTGGTCGGCGCTGTTCGACGCCTGGACGCTGCTCGCCCCGGTGCCGCCCGCCGCCCTGCGCGGCGTCTTCGCGCTGCTCGCCGGGCAGGCCGTCGACCAGGCGCCCCAGCTGCTCTCCTTCCTCCACCTGGTGGACGGCCCGGTCGCCGAGACCGAGCTGCTGGAGCTGCTGCGCCGCGGCCTGGACGAGCGCCGGGTCGGCGCCGGCACCGGCGCCACCGCGCTCTCGCCCGTCCCGCACGCCGCCTCCGCCGTCTCCGCCGTGCGCGGGACCTGCCGGGAGCCGCAGATCGACGTCCCGGCCGCGCCCGCCGACGTGGCCGCCGTGCTGGACTGGATGCTCGACGGCCTGGCCGCCGTCGGCGCGCTGGTCCGCCGGGACGACGCCGCCGAGCTCTCCCCGCTCGGGCACTGGGCGGTGCGCGCCAAGCTGGAGGAGATCTGCACGGTCGCCCAGACCGCCGCCGGACACATCGAGCAGAGCGCGCCGGAACTGCTCGGCGCCTGCGCCGACTACTCGCCGGGCCCGGCCCGCGCCGAGTACCGGGCCTGGGTCGCCGCCCGCCCGGTGGACCGCGCGGTCGCCGAGCTGCTGGAGGCCGCCCGGGGCGACGACGCCCTGGTGCGCGGACTCGCCTTCGAGGCGCTGCGGGTGGCCGGCGGCACCGCCGAGCAGGCCGTCCGGGGCGCCGTGGACGAACCGGCGCTGCGCCCGTACGCGCTGCTCTGGCTGGCCGAGCAGTCGGACGAGGGGGTCTCCCCGGCCGATGTGCTGGGCGCCGAGGACGCCGCCTGGCTCTGGGTGGACACCGCGGCCGCGGTGCTCGACCACGGCCAGACGGAGCTGCTGGTCGGCCACGTCGAGGGCGCCTCGGCGGGCGACCCGGTGCGGCTGTTCGCCCGGGCCCGGCAGTCCGGGCACCCGCGGGCGGCCTCGGTGCTGACGGCGGTCTCCGGGGTGCACCCGGACCCGGGCGTGGCGCGGGCGGCCCGCCGCTCGGCGTTCAGCGTCCACGTCGGCGGCGCCTGACCGGTCCCGCGGCCGCGTACCGCTCCGCCGCCGTACGCCCTCGCGCCCTCGGCACACGCCCACGGCACGCGAAAGGGCCCGGCTCCCCGAGGGGGGCCGGGCCCTTGTCGTCGTACGGTGGCGGTCAGCCGAGCCGGGACTCCGCGCGGCGGGCGCGGACGTCGCCGACCTTCTGGCCGACCTTGCGGCGGATGACCAGCAGCGGGGCCATCGCGGCCAGCGCGATCTGGGCGAAGGCGCCGACGTGCAGCAGGGTGTCGCCGCCGGGCAGACCGGTCGCCCAGGCCGCCAGGCAGCCGATGGAGACCACGATCCAGCAGAGTGTGGCGGTGGCCAGCAGACCCTGCGGCTTCGGGTACTCGATCCGGCTGACCATCAGGTAAGCGGCGCCGAAGATGGCGAGCAGACCGGGCAGGAACGGCGGGTCGAGCAGCACGATGGCGATCACCGTCATCGCGCCCATCGGGCAGGGCATGCCCTGGAACACCCCGGGCCGCATCTTCACGGCGGAGAAGCGGGCGAGCCGCAGCACCACCGCGAGCAGCACGGTCAAGGCGATCAGCGCCGAGAGCCGGCTGTTGGAGCCCGGCGAGACCATGCCCCAGACCGCGACGAAGTAGGCCGGCGCGATGCCGAAGCTGATCAGGTCGGCCAGGTTGTCGAGCTCGGCCCCGAGGGCGGAGGAGCGCAGCTTGCGCGCCACCAGCCCGTCGAAGAGGTCGCACATCGAACCGATCAGCAGCAGCGCCACCGCGGTGGCGGCGCTGTGCTTGTCCGGCGCGGCGTCCGGGTTGGTGATGTGCGGGACGAGCACCCCGGTGGTGATCGAGTAGATCGCCAGGAAGCCGCAGACGGCGTTGCCCAGGGTCAGGAAGTCGGCGGTGGACAGGTGCTGCGGCGAACGCGGAGCGCGCAGCTCGCGGTCGCGGGCCCAGCGGCGACGGCGCAGGGCCGTCTCCTCGTCGTCCAGGCCGACGATCGTCTCAGGATCAGTCACGGTCAAGGCGTGTCACCCCGGCGGTGGTCTTCTGGCCGACCTCGACGCCGACCTCGACGCCGGCCGGCAGGTAGGTGTCGACCCGGGACCCGAAGCGGATCAGACCGATCCGATCGCCCTGCTCGACCTTGGTACCGGCGTCCACATACGGCACGATGCGGCGGGCCACGGCCCCCGCGATCTGCACCATCTCGATGTCGCCGAGCTCGGTGTCGAAGTGCCAGACGACCCGCTCGTTCTGGTCGCTGTCCTTGTTGAACGCGGGCACGAAGCCGCCCGCGACGTGCTCGACGGACGTCACGGTGCCGGGCAGCGGGGCCCGGTTGACGTGCACGTTGAGCGGGCTCATGAAGATCGCCACCCGGGTGCGGCCGTCCGGCCAGGCGTCGATGCTCTGCACCACGCCGTCGGCGGGGGAGATCACTCTGCCCTTGCCGATCTCACGCTCGGGGTCGCGGAAGAACCACAGCATGCCCGCGCCGAGGGCGCAGGCCGGTACCGCCGCCAGGGCCCACTTGCCACTGCGCCGGGTCAGCGCGGTGGTGAGGGCGGCCGTGGCGAGGGTCGGGACGAACCAGGGGGTGGCTCCGCGCGCGATGGTCACGCGGGGTCGCCGGCCGGCCGTCGGAGCGGCGAGGGCATCGCGGTCCGTGACGGAGGAGTGAGGGGACGGGCTGATGGGCATCGAAGACCTTTGTCGCGGGGGATCATGGCCGCTGGACGGGGGCCACCGCGGGGATCGAGTGATTACGGGACGGCTGCTGTCCCGGTGGATGCTATCGGGAGCACACGGTGGGTGGGCAACCCGCCTGCTCGTTCATATGTCCTGCGCGAGGCGACGCTGCACCTCATGTGTATACGACCGTAGCTCGACCCGGTCCGGTTCCCAAGGGTCCGGACACGGCTGGTGACTCTTGTCTCAACGGTCGGCCCAATGGCCGCCCCCGTGGCAGGGGGTCGGCGTGTCGGCCGAAACCCGCCCCGCAAGGGCGTACGGAAGCGGCCGCAGGGCGTATAACCACTGTTACACGCCTTGCGGCCGCTCCTGAGAGCCGTGCCCGGCCCCAGGCTGACCAGGCCGGGGCCGATGCGGCACGGCGCGGCGCCGGGACGGGCCCGCACGCCCGTCGACCGGCCGTCACCAGGTCGTCGCGGTCACCCGCCGGTCACTCCGCGATGCGGTACTCCTCCAGCAGGCGGCGCCCGACGATCATCTTCTGGATCTCCGCAGTACCTTCACCGATGAGCAGCATCGGGGCCTCGCGGTAGAGGCGCTCGATCTCGTACTCCTTGGAGAAGCCGTAGCCGCCGTGGATGCGGAAGGCGTCCTCGACGACCTCCTTGCAGTACTCGGAGGCGAGGTACTTCGCCATGCCGGCCTCGAGGTCGTTGCGCTCGCCGCTGTCCTTCTTGCGGGCGGCCATCACCATCATCTGGTGGGCGGCCTCGACCTTGGTGGCCATCTCGGCCAGCTTGAACTGGATCGCCTGGTGCTCGGCGATCTTCTTGCCGAAGGTCGAGCGCTGCTGGGCGTAGGAGATGCCGAGCTCGAAGGCGCGCCGGGCGACGCCGCAGCCGCGGGCGGCGACGTTGACGCGGCCGACCTCGACGCCGTCCATCATCTGGTAGAAGCCCCGGCCGGGGACGCCGCCCAGGATCCGGTCCGCGGGGATGCGGACGTCCTGCAGCACCAGCTCGGTGGTGTCGACGCCCTTGTACCCCATCTTCTCGATCTTGCCGGGCACGGTCAGGCCGGGAACCTTGGGGTTCGGGCCGAAGCCGGACTCCTTCTCGATCAGGAAGGTGGTCATGTTCTTGTACGGGGTGTTGCCGCCCTCGTCGGTCTTGCACAGGACCGCGACCAGGGTTGAGGTGCCGCCGTTGGTCAGCCACATCTTCTGGCCGTTGAGGACGTAGAAGTCCCCGTCCTTGACGCCCTTGGTGGAGATCGCCGAGACGTCGGAGCCCAGGCCGGGCTCGGACATCGAGAAGGCGCCGCGGATCTCGCCGGCCGCCATCCGGGGCAGGAAGTAGTCCTTCTGCTCCTGGGTGCCGTGCGCGTTGATCATGTGCGCGACGATGAAGTGGGTGTTGACGATGCCGGAGACGGACATCCAGCCGCGGGCGATCTCCTCGACCACCAGGGCGTAGGTGAGCAGCGACTCGCCGAGGCCGCCGTACTCCTCGGGGATGGTCAGGCCGAAGAGGCCGAGCTGCTTCATGCCCTCGACGATGGCGGTCGGGTACTCGTCCTTGTGCTCCAGCTCGGTCGCGACCGGGATGATCTCCTTGTCGACGAAATCCCGCACGGTGGCGAGGATGTCCCGCTGGATCTCGGTGAGGCCGTCGGTCTGTGCGAGGCGTCCCATCGTGCGGCTCCTGTGGTCAAGAAGAGAGGGTGGGGGAGTCGAGTGGCGGGGGCTCCACGGGCGTGGCTCCGTGGAGCCCCCGTGAACCGGGTCGGGGATCGGCCGATGACGGCGGCCTTCCCGTCCGGGGTCGGGGCGGGCGCGGGGCCCGCGCCCGGCCGGTGGGGCCCGTACG
>NZ_JBSGFD010000177.1:0-17669 GCF_053603215.1 Kitasatospora sp. NPDC004240
GTCGGGGACTCCCCGACACGACCCGATCCCTCTCCGCCCACCGCTGCTCAGCGGCGGTGGGCGGAGCACCGCGTGGACGGGTGCCGCCTTCCTCGGCCTCCTCGGCCACCAGGGCGATCTCGCGCTTCAGCCTCCGGAGCACTCCCCCACGGCCCCGACGCCGTCACCGCCGACCGCCGCCTGCCGGTGCGGGCCGGGGTCGCGACGCGTCCGCGCGATCCGCCGAATCACGGTGCCGCTCGCGGCCGTCGTACTCCCCGTCGCGACCCGTGATCACCCCGACGAGCCGGAGAGGCCGATCCGTCCCCCGATTCCCCTTCGCGGGCCCCGCGGGAGGCCCGCGAAGGGCCGGATGCGAGAGCCGTCCACCTCTGGCCTGCCAGGATCCCCTGGGGGATGCTGACAATCAACGGGGTTCTCCGGGGCCGCCGGCCGGTCCCGGCCATCCCCGGAAGGAGCGGCCGACATGAGCACCACCACCGCCTCGGACGAACGGTCCACCTCCCCCGCCCCGCCCTCACGACTGCTGGAGCGCATCCGGGCGGGCATCATCGGCGAAGGCGAGGTCCTGGACGGCCCCTACGGTCCACGCCGGGTCACCTACGCCGACTACACCGCCTCCGGGCGTTCGCTCGACTTCATCGAGGACTTCATCCGCGAAGCCGTGCTCCCCCGCTACGCCAACACCCACACCGAGAGTTCCGGCACCGGTCTGCAGACGACCCGGCTCCGCGAGGACGCCCGCCGGATGATCCGCGACTGCGTCGGCGGCACCGACGACCACCTGGTGATCTTCTGCGGGGCCGGGGCCACGGCCGCCGTCAACAAGCTCATCGGCATCCTGGAGCTGCGTCGTCCGGCCGGCCCCGCCGGCCCCCGTCCCGACCTGCCGCGGCCGCCTGCCGAACGGCCGGTGGTCTTCGTGGGACCGTACGAGCACCACTCCAACGAACTGCCCTGGCGCGAGACCGTCGCCGACGTGGTGACCATCGGCGAGGACGCCGACGGGCACCTCGACCTCGTCGACCTCACGGCCCAACTGGTGCGCTTCGCCGACCGCCCTCTGCGGATCGGCAGTTTCTCCGCCGCCTCGAACGTGACCGGCATCCTCACCGACGCCGACCGGACGGCGCGCCTCCTGCACGGCCACGGGGCGCTGTCGTTCTGGGACTACGCCGCGGCCGCGCCGTACGTACCCATCCGTGCGGCCGAGAGCGCCCCGGGCCGGGGCGACGGCAAGGACGCGCTGTTCCTGTCGCCCCACAAGTTCCCGGGCGGCCCGCAGACTCCCGGCGTCCTGGTCGTCCGGCGGGAGCTGGTGCGCAACCAGGTGCCCACGGTGCCCGGGGGCGGCACGGTGATGTTCGTCGATCCCCTCAGCCACCGGTACCTGGACGACCCGGTCGCACGGGAGGAGGGCGGCACACCCGCCATCGTGGAGTCCATCCGCGCCGGCCTGGTCTTCGACCTCAAACGGGCCGTCGGCACCGACCTGATCCAGGCCCGTGAGGAGCACCTGTGGCACGCCGCACTGGACCGGTGGGAACGGAACCCCCGTATCGACGTCCTCGGCAGCCACCGCGCACGGCGGCTGTCCATCGTCTCCTTCCGGATCCGGCACGGCGACCGCTTCCTGCACCACAACTTCGTGGTCGCCGTGCTCAACGACCTCTTCGGCATCCAGGCGCGCGGCGGCTGCTCCTGTGCAGGCCCCTACGGCCACCGCCTACTGGCGATCGACCAGCCGCACTCACACGCCTTCCGGGATGAGATCGTCGGGCACCGCTGCGAGGGGATCAAGCCCGGCTGGACCCGGATCAACTTCCACTACTTCCTTTCCGACACCGTCCGGGACTACCTCATCGACGCGGTCGACCTCCTCGCCGCCCTCGGTCACCGCCTGCTGCCCGACTACCGTTTCGATCCGCGCACCGGCCTGTGGCGCCACCGGCACGCCGCGGCCGGACCGCCACTGCGGCTCACCGACGCCCACTACGACGAGCACGGACGCCTGGACTGGCCGCACGGACGCGCGCGGATGGGCGAGGAGGCCCTCGCCCGGCAGCTCGCCGAGGCCCGCACGCTGCTCGCCGGTCGGCCCGACCGGGTCGACTCCGGCCCCTGCGCCCTCCCGGCGGACTTCGAGGCCCTGCGGTGGTTCCCGCTTCCGCCGCAGTGCCTGGCACCGTGACGGCGGCCGGCCACGGCCTCATCCGGCGCCGGCGATCGTCCTGCCCGCCGATGAGCCCCGGTTCCAGGGACGCCGCAGCGGCTCCGGCGGCCCGGGCCCGCCGTCGTCAGTAGCGCTGGGCCTGGGCGACCCGGGACACCAGGGCCGTGTCGCGGCTCATCGGGGTGAACGCCGTGGCCGTGGCCGTCGCACCGGCGGCGACGTCCTTGATGTTCAGGAAGGTGGTGTCCACGACCTTGCCGCTGTCGTCCAGGAACTCGACCTTGATGGCGTAGGACGCCTGCGCACCCGACCGGTTCACCACCGTGATCAGTGCGGCGTTGAAGCCGGCCGCCTGGGCCTTCGGCAGACCGGTGATGGTGACCTCGTTCATCGCGTTCCCGGTGCCCTCGGTCTTCGCGAGGACGGCCTCCGCCTCGGCCCGGCCGGCCGCCAACTGCGCCGAGACGGACGCCTCGAAGGACGATGCCGCCGCGGACGCGGAGGCCGCGGCGGCCGAGACGGACTCCAGCAGGGACGACTTGGCCGAGGCGATCGCGGACGGGGGCTCCCCGGAGAAGGAGTTCACGTCGGGCGAGAACGAGGGCGACACCGACGGCGTGGACGTGGACTCCGAGGAACTGCAGCCGGCGACGACCAGCACCGTGGTGCCGAGCGCGGCCGCGGCCAGGGCGACCCGCCGGTGCGCCTTGGACGAGGCCCGGGACGGTCCGAGGTAACGCGCCATGATCATCTGCCTCCGACGAACGGCCTGGGCCGCAGGGGCGGCCCGAACACTCCTCCAAGGTTCGGCCGCCCCCGGGGTCGCCGCCAGCGACACTGGGCCGAACGGGAGCCCGCAGGCACCCACACCCGGACGCCACCCGGGGCAACCGAGCCCCTCACCCGGTGAAGGGACGGCGCAGCGGCACGCTCCCTGGCTCGTCCCGACTCAGCGGTCCGCAAGCCGCTGAGTGGCAGGCGACTCAGCCGGTCCTCCGCGAGGACATTCCGCGCCCAGATCACCTTGAAGCGCACTGCCCGATTTCTACACGATCATCCTTCTGCACCGGGAAGATTCGTTGACGCATCAAGCATTCTGACGTGCAGTCATGTGATGTCGAGCACCTTCCGCCCCGTGACGGCGAAAACCCCGTGACACCGCCCGATCGACCGACATAGGTTCACCGATGGTTCCGATGCGGAACGTTTGCCAACGCTTTGTCACACCTTGAAGGACCACCCTCCTGTGAAGCTCTCCACCCTCGCCGCCGGCCCGCTCGCCGCCGTCGCGATCCTCGCCGTCACCGCGCCCGTCGCCGCCGCCGCGCCGGTCTCCGCGCCGCAGAGCGCCGCGCAGGCCTCCGCGCCGTCGGCCGAGCCTGCGGTCGCCATGTCGATCTCGCCCGACTCCGGGGTCATCCAGATCCGCAACAGCCGCAGCGGCAAGTGCCTGGAGATCGAGAACTCCTCGACCGCCAACGGTGCCCAGGCCCAGCAGTGGGACTGCAACGGCCAGTCCGGCTCGTACTGGTACCTCCGGTACGCCTTCGGCAACAACTGGGAGGTGCAGATCGTCAACAACCGCAGCGGCAAGTGCCTGGACGTCTCGAACTCCTCGACCGCCGACGGCGCGCGCGTGCAGCAGTGGGACTGCGCCCTGGTGGGCGGCCAGCGCTGGCACGTGATGAACACCAGTGGCCGCAACCACGTCATCCGCAACGTCCACGCCGACAAGTACCTGGAGATCGTGAACTCCTCGACCGCCAACGGCGCCAACGCCCAGATGTGGCGCAAGGCCGGCCAGAGCGGCATGTACTGGTACTGATCCGCCACCGGCCGCACGGCCCGCGGCGTACGCACGCCTCCCGCACCGTTCGACGAAGCCCCTCGCCCCCGACACACACGGCGGCACGGCGGGGAGTCCTCCGTCCCGGCGCGGGAGGCGTTCCGCCTGCTCAGGCCGTGGGACTCAGCCGAGGGCGCGGTCGAGGTTGAAGGCGGCGCTGATCAGCGCGAGGTGGGTGAACGCCTGTGGGAAGTTGCCGAGTTGTTCTCCGGTGCGGCCGATCTCCTCGGCGTAGAGGCCGAGGTGGTTGGCGTAGGTGAGCATCTTCTCGAAGGCCAGCCGGGCGTCCTCGAGGCGTCCGGCGCGGGTGAGCGCCTCGACGTACCAGAAGGAGCAGATCGAGAACGTGCCCTCGGAACCGTGCAGGCCGTCGGGGCTGGCCCCCGGGTCGTAGCGGTAGACCAGCGAGTCGGAGACCAGGTCCGTGGTGAGCGCGTCGAGGGTCGAGAGCCACTTGGGGTCGGTGGGCGAGACGAACTTGGCCATCGGCATCATCAGCACGGAGGCGTCGAGGACGTCGCTGCCCAGTGATTGGACGAACGCCCCGCGCTCCGCCGACCAGCCCTGGCGCATGATCTGCCGGTAGATCGTGTCCCGGCTCTGCCGCCAGCGCGGGAGATCGGCCGGCAGTCCGCGGCGGTTGGCCATCCGGATGGCGCGTTCGATCGCCACCCAGCACATCAGTCGCGAGTAGACGAAGTCCTTGCGGCCGCCCCGGGTCTCCCAGACGCCCTCGTCGGGCTGGTCCCAGTGGTCGCAGAGCCAGTCGACCACGGCGCCGACCTCGTCCCAGTGATCGCTGCTGATGGGCTGCCCCCACTTGTCGTACAGGTAGACGGAGTCGATCAGCGCCCCGTAGATGTCCAGTTGGAGCTGCTGGGTGGCGGCGTTGCCCACCCGCACCGGCGCGGAGCCCAGGTGGCCCTCCAGGTGGCGGAGCTCGGACTCGGGCAGGTCCCGGCGTCCGTCGATGCCGTACATGATCTGCAGCGGACCGGTGGACCCGGTGCCCCGGGCGATGCCCCGTTCGGACAGGAATCCCATGAACGCCTCGGCCTCCGAGGTGAAGCCCAGGCGCAGCATGGCGTAGACGCAGAAGGCCGCGTCACGGACCCATACGTACCGGTAGTCCCAGTTGCGCTCACCACCGGCCCGCTCGGGCAGGCTGGTCGTCGGGGCGGCCACGATCGCACCGGTCGGTGCGTAGGTGAGCAGCTTCAGCGCCAGCGCGGAGCGGTGCACCACCTCCCGCCAGCGTCCGCGATAGCGCGAGCGGCCCAACCAGTGGCGCCAGAACCGGATCGTCGCCTCGGCCTGCTCCTGCGCCTCGGCGCAGGCGCAGGCCCGTGGGGGGACGTCATCGCCGATCCGGTCGAGGGCGAACACCACGGACTCGCCTTCGAGGAGCTTGAAGTGCGACGACACGTCCCCGCCGTCGCATTCGAGGGGCGCGGTGGAGGTCAGTGCCAGCGAGAGCGAGGGGGCCTCGAAGACGGCCTCGTGGACCCGGGCGCGTACGGTGTGCGGTTCGGCGCCGTAGCCGAACCGGGGAGCGATCCGCGCCCGGAACGGAAGGGTGCCCCGGACGCAGATCACCCGCCGGATCAGCCGGTGCCGGGCCGCCTCGCGCGACTCGTCGACGACGGGCATGAAGTCCTGGATCTCCGCCACCCCGTCGGCGGCGTAGAACCGCGTGATCAGCACATTGGTGTCGGGGAAGTAGAA
Organism: Kitasatospora sp. NPDC004240; assembly: GCF_053603215.1. Lineage (NCBI taxonomy): Bacteria > Bacillati > Actinomycetota > Actinomycetes > Kitasatosporales > Streptomycetaceae > Kitasatospora > Kitasatospora sp. NPDC004240. Next base: position 5,745 of record NZ_JBSGFD010000177.1, read on the forward strand.
CTGGCGGGTACGGGTCGGCACGTCGGCGGCCAGCTCGAACGATCCGCCCCGGTCGGCGTCGAGGATGGACGCGAACACGCTCGGTGCGTCGAAGCGCGGGCAGCAGTACCAGTCGATGGTGCCGTCGGTCCCGACCAGCGCGGCGGTGCGGAGATCACCGATCAGACCGTGATCGGAGATCGGCAGGTAGCGCGAGGCGTCCACCTGCCCGGATCCGTTCCCGAACTCCATGCCGGCCTCCCTACCGTGCCGCTGCGGGCACCTGCGGGCACCTGCGGGGATCAAGAGGACCTTGCCCTCCATGGTAGATCGCACCCGGCCTCCGGCGCGGCGGGACGGCCTGCGCGAGCACCCGCGCAGGGGCCGCCGTGTCGTTTCCGCCGGCGGGTACCGGTCAGGCGGGTACCGGTCAGGCGGGGAGGCCGATGGCGCGTTCGCCGTTGCGGCGTTGCTGGATGACGACGGCGACGACCAGGAGGGCGCCCTGGGCGACGTTCTGCCAGAAGGAGTTGATGCCCTGGACGGTGAGGCCGTTCTCCAGGCATCCGAGCAGGGCGACGGCGAGGAGCGTCCCGCCGATGCCGCCCTTGCCGCCCTTGAGGGCGGCGCCGCCGAGCGCGGCGGCGGTGATGGCCTTGAGTTCGAGGCCCTCGCTGCCGGAGACGGGCTGGCCGGAGCCGGTGCGGGCGGTGAGCAGGATGCCGGCGATGGCGGCGACGGTGCCGATGAGGGCGTAGACGGCGATCAGGTACTTGTTGATGCTGATGCCGGCGAGGCGGGCGGCGGTGTCGTTGCCGCCGATGGCGTACAGGTTGCGGCCGATGTCGGTGTACTTGAGGAGCAGGTGGACGGCGACGGCGGTGAGGATGAGGATCCAGACCATGACGGGCAGGCCGGCGATCTTGCCGCGGCCGAGGAAGACGAAGACGTCGTCGTTGAGGACGTAGCCCTGGGCGCGGCCGTCGGACAGCAGTTGGGCGACGCCCTTGTACGCGGCGAGGCCGGCCAGGGTGGCGATGGTGGGGTTGACCCGGCCGTAGACGATGACCACGCCGTTGACGACGCCGACGAGGACGCCGACGCCGAGGGCGGCCGCGATGCCGGTGAGGGCGTTGCCGCCGGCGCTGGTGAAGGCCATGGCGGAGACGACGGAGGCGATGCCGGCCTGGGAGCCGACGGAGATGTCGAGGCCGCCGCAGATGATGACGACGGTCTGTACGACGGCGAGCAGGCCGGTGATGGTGGCGGCCTCGGCGATGACCTGGAGGTTGTTCAGGCTGAGGAAGTTGTCGTTCAGGGTGCCGAACAGGGCGAGGACGACGACGAGGGCGCCGATGAGGCTGAGGTTCTGCCCGCCGAGCGAGGCGAACGAGGGGCGCTTGCGGGTGCCGGCGTCGGGGGACCGGCGGGCCGTCGCGGTGGTCATGAGCGGCCTCCGGGGGCTGCGTCGGTGGGAACGGGGGATGAGGGGGCGGATACCGTGGCGAGGTCGTCGGCCATGGCGAGCTGGAGGATGGCCTCCTCGCTCGCCGCGGCGCGGGTGAGTTCGCCGGTGATGCGGCCGTTCTGCATCACGACGACGCGGTCGGCGAGGCCGAGGACCTCGGGCAGCTCGGAGGAGATCACCAGCAGTGCGGTGCCCTCGCGGGCCAGGTCCGCGATGATCTGGTAGATCTCGGACTTGGCGCCGATGTCGATGCCGCGGGTCGGCTCGTCGAGGATGAGCAGCTTGGGCTTGCGGGCGAGCCAGCGGGCGAGGACGACCTTCTGCTGGTTGCCGCCGGACAGCTTGCGCACCTCGTGCTCGATGGAGGGCGTGCGCACCCGCAGCCGGTCGGTGTACTCCTGGGCCAGGGCGCGTTCGCGGCGGCGCTGGACGAAGCGCAGGCGGCGCAGGCGGTCCAGGACGACGGTGGAGGTGTTGTCGCGGATCGAGCGGTGCAGGAACAGCGCCTGGGCCTTGCGCTCCTCGGGGGCCAGGCCGATGCCGGCGGCGATCGCGGCGCGGGGGCGGCCGGGGCGCAGGGGCCGGCCGTCCAGGGTGATGGTGCCGGACCGGACGGCGTGGTCCCCGGCGAGGGCGAGGGCGAGTTCGGAGCGTCCGGCACCGATGAGTCCGGCGAGGGCGACGACCTCGCCGGCCCGTACCCGCAGGTCGATGTCCCGGACGTGGTCGGTGGTCAGCGAGCGCACGTCCAGGACGACCCGGTCGGTGGTGACGTCCTGGCGGACGAAGAGGGTGGACAGGTCGCGTCCGACCATGAGCCGCACCACCTCGCCCTCGTCGGTGTCCGGGGCGTCCAGGACACCGGCCACGGCGCCGTCGCGCAGGACGGCGATGCGGTCGGCGAGCCGGAAGATCTCCTTCATGCGGTGGGAGACGTAGATGACGGCGACGCCCTGTTCGCGCAGCCGGCGGATCAGGGCGAACAGCGCCTCCACCTCGTTGTCGGAGAGGGAGGAGGTCGGCTCGTCGAAGGCGATGACCTTGGCCTCGCCGGTCAGGGCCCGCATGATCTCGACCAGTTGGCGTTGGGCGGGGGTGAGTTCGGAGCCCAGCAGGTGCGGGGGGAGGACCTTGTCGAAGCCGAGGCGCTTCAGGTCGGCGGTGATCCGGCGGTGGAGACCGGCCCGGTCCAGGCGGCGGCCGGCCGCGCGGGGCAGGGAGCCGGCGTAGACGTTCTCGGCGACCGAGACGTGCGGGATGATCTCCGGCTCCTGCGGGATGATCCGGATCCCGGCGGCCCTGGCCTCGGCGGGTGAGGCGAAGGAGACCGGCCGGCTGTCGATCACGATGCGGCCCTCGGTGGGCTGGTGATCACCGGTCAGGATCTTGAGGAGGGTGGACTTGCCCGCGCCGTTCTCGCCCATCAGGGCGGTGACCTGTCCTGCGGGGAAGTCCAGGCCGACGCCGGTCAGGGCCTGGACCGACCCGAAGCGCTTGGTGACCCCTTCGACGGCCACGACCGGGGTGACGGACCGGGCGGGCGGAGGGGGCTCCGGGGGACGGATGCCGGGGTCGTTCATCTGAGTCCTTTCGTGGATATCCCCGGCTTCAGCCGGGGGAGGAAACGAAACTCCCGTGCAGCGGGGCAGGGGAAGTCGGATCGTCGTCAAGGCGGTCCGGCATATCGGCAGCTGACGATGCGTCATGTGATCGCGCGCAGAGTGCTAGCGTGTGAGCCGTGGCGGCCACTCACGTGAAGCGGGCTTTCAAGTTCCGCTTCTACCCGACGGATGTGCAGGCGGCTGAGCTGTCGCGCACGTTCGGGTGCGTGAGGCTGGTCTACAACCGGGCGCTGGCCGCTCGCACCGAGGCGTGGACGACGCGTCGGGAGCGGGTGAACTACAACCAGACGTCGGCGATGCTGACGGAGTGGAAGCGGACCGAGGAGCTGGCGTTCCTGGCCGAGGTCTCCTCGGTGCCGTTGCAGCAGGCGTTGCGCCACTTGCAGGGGGCGTTCGCCGGCTTCTGGACGAAGCGGGCGAAGTATCCGACGTTCAAGTCGAAGAAGAAGTCCCGCAGGAGTGCGGAGTACACCACCAGCGCGTTCCGCTACCGGGACGGCCGGCTGACCCTGGCGAAGATGACGGAGCCGCTGGACGTCCGCTGGTCCCGTCCGCTCCCGCAGGGAGCGTCGCCGTCCATGGTGACCGTGTCGCAGGACGCGGCCGGCCGGTGGTTCGTCTCGATGCTGTGCGAGGACCGCCCGTCGATGCCCGCGCCCGTCCACGCGGCGGTCGGGATCGACGCCGGCCTCACCAGCCTGGTCACACTCTCCACCGGCGAGAAGATCACCAACCCGAGGTACGAGCGTGCCGACCGCGAGCGCCTGGCCAGGGCGCAGCGCGACCTCGCCCGCAAGGCCAAGGGCAGCAACAACCGTGAGAAGGCCCGCCGGAAGGTCGCCCGCGTCCATGCGCGGATCGCCGACCGCCGCCGGGACTTCCTGCACAAACTCACCACCCGACTCGTCCGTGAAAATCAAACGGTCGTGATCGAGGACCTCACGGTCCGCACCATGCTCAAGAACCACACCCTCGCCCGAGCCATCTCGGACGCCTCGTGGAGCGAGCTGCGGTCCATGCTGGAGTACAAAACCGAGTGGTACGGCCGCGAGCTGGTCACCGTCGACCGGTGGTTCCCCAGCTCCAAACTGTGCTCGGTCTGCGGAACCCTCCGCGCCACGATGCCCCTGAACGTCCGCACATGGACGTGCGACTGCGGTGCGGTCCACGACCGGGACGTGAACGCGGCACGCACCATCCTGGCCGCCGGACTGGCGGCAGCAGCCTGTGGAGACGGTGTAAGACCTCAACGGAGCACTCCGGGCGGGCAGTCGTCGGTGAAGCAGGAAGTCGTCCCACCGCCGCGCTCACACGCAGCGGCTCAGCCGCGAGGCTGAGGGGAACCCCCCTCCGCCAGGAGGGAGAGGAAGTCAAGGGAACCTCGCAGATTCGTGGGGGTGCCGTGGCGGGACCGGCTCGGCGGTCCCGGTGATCCCGGCGCCGTGGTGGGGCGCCGCGGCACGGGCGGGCACGTGGACCGGGTGGGTGACCGCGCCGGACGGGCGCGGGTGCGACGGGCCGTGATGGCCGCCGCACCCGTACCGGCGCGGGGGCGGGTCAGCCGCAGGTGACCCCGGAGGCCTTCCAGTTGGACGGGTCGACCATGGTGGTCGGCGCGAAGGCCTCCTTCGGGAACTCCTTGCCGTTCTTGAGCTTGTCGACGACGGTCTGGACGGCGAGGGCGCCGACGTCCTTGCCGTTGATGAACAGCGCGGCCTTCATGCCGGAGGGCTTGTCGGTCGCCCAGTTCTTGCAGGCCAGATAGGCGCCGAGGCCCACGCCGATGATGTTGTCGGCCTTGAAGCCGGCGTTCTCCAGCGCGGTCACGCCGCCCTGCACGTTCTCGTCGTTGCAGCCCCACACCACCCAGTGCTTGACGTTGGGGTTGGCCGTGACCACGGCGGCGATCTTGTCCTGGGCGCCGGTGGGGGTGTTGTCGGTGGCGACGTCGATGTTCTGCACGCCGGTGCCGCCGCCGCTCAGGAAGGCGGCCTTGGCGCTCTTCACCCGGGAGGTGCAGACCGTCACGTCCTGCTTCCAGGCGGAGATGGTGCGGGTCTCGGCCGGGTTCCAGCCCGCCTTGGTGAACTCCTGGGCGGCCCGCTTGCCGACCTCGGTGCCCATCTGCTCGCCGCTGAAGCCGATCCGGGGCACCAGGTTCTCCGGGGCGCAGCCGGCCGGGTCGGGGCCGGTGGTGCAGATCTGGTCGTCCGAGGTGAGCAGGGCGACCTTGGCGTCCTTGGCGGTCTGGACGATCTGCGGGCCGACTGCCGGGTCCGGGACGACGACGATGATGGCGTTGCTCTTCTGGGCGATGGCGGCCTTGGCCTCGCTGACGGCCTTGTTGGCGTCGTTGCCGAGGTTGACCACCTTGAGGTCGACGCCGAGCTCGGCGGCCTTCGCCTTGGCCCCGGCGGCCTCGCCGACGAAGTACTCCTGGTCGCCCTGCTTCTGCAGGTAGGTGATCGAGATCTTGCCGTCGACCTTGGCGACCTCCCCGCTGCCGCCGGTCTCCTCGCGTCCGGTGGAACAGGCTGAGAGGGCGGCCGGGAGAAGGAGCCCGGCGGCCAGGACGGCGGAGAGTCTGCGGGTGGGTGCACTGAACATGAGAACCCCTTGGATCGGTGGGTGGTGGCGCGGCAGCCGGACCGGACGCTTCACGGCTGCGTACTCGATCACGTTTAAACGAGATCAAACGCGATGCACCATAGAAAACTCGCCGATCGATCACATGTCAACATTTTTGCGCGTCAACCGGAATCGATACCCGCCCGTGACGTGTGTGGGGCCACCCGGTCGCGCGGGCCGGCTCGTGGTCGGGGCCGCATTCGCGGAGCGGTCCCGGGGGCTGCCGCCGGTGGGCCGGGGGTGGCCGCCGGCGGGTCCGGGTCGCAGGGAACCCCCATTGCCCCATGTCGTGCGTGCCCGCGCGAGCCTCGGCCGGGCACGGTTTCGCGACGGCGCAGTCAACCGGTACGTGAATGATCAGGGCCGCTGCCGGCTTCGGTGGGGGTCGCCCGCGAGGTGCTCCCGGAGGGTCCCCGACGGCCGAGCACGGGGGTGCGAGAAGGCCGGCCGGATCCCGGGAGGGACATTGCCAGACGTTGGAACCTGTTGAATAATGTTGCCTGCTGGTCGAAGGGGCGTCCTGCAGCGCCCTCGACCTCCCCCGATTCCCCTCCGCCGGCTGCCCTGACATCGCGCCGCACCGGAGGGGGCCGCCCGTGCGGCGACGTCAGCCGCGCGGACCGGGGGCACCGCCCTTCTACCCGTGCCCGGGCGGTGCCCCTTTCGCTCCGTCGGAGCGCCCCGCCCCATTGCCGCTGCGGCAGAGCCGCCGCCGCGGGGACGGGCGCCCGCCGACGGCGGCGGTGCTCCGTGAGGGTCGGAGGCACCGCCACGGGGCCGCCGGGGCCGGAACCCTGCATCCCGGCTCCGGCGGCTTCCTGTCGTGTGAACGCTCGAAGGGCCGGCGGCGAGGCTCCGGGCCTCCCCGCCGGCCCTCCGGTGGGCGTGTCAGCAGGCCGCGACGGCCGCCGGCGCGCGTGCGCCGTCACTGCGGACGGTCTCCTGCTCCCTCGCACCCGCCGGGGCCGGCGGGCGTGCGCGGGACGGGAGCTCGACCACCCGGCAGCCGTGCCGTTCCAGTCGGGCGGCCATCGCGTACGCCTCGGCTCCGTGCACGGAGAACACGAAGAGCCCGGGAACCAGGACGGTGCCGACCCAGCCCCCGGCGACCGCCCGCAGCAGGCTGTTCAGCGCGGGGAGGCCGTCGGCCGCCCGCCGGCCGTTGTCCAGATGCAGGAGCGGTTCCGGCAGTCCCATGGCCATGGCCATGTCCTCCAGGGCCCGGCGGTGGCACTCCATCGCCGTCGGGTCGAACGGGTAGCAGCGGAGATAGAGCGCGACACCCGGCGCCGGAACGGGGGCCGCGGTGCGGTCGACGGTGCTGTCCATGGTGGTACCTGCCGCAGGTCGTCTGGTGGGCGAATGGGTTCTCCGCTCTCCCCTCGCGGTGTCTCCAGGACACCCGTCGGATCAATGCGTATTCAATATCGGGCCCTACCTATATCGACCCCCGCGGACCGGGGGGCGGTTCCCGCGACGCGATGCGGAGCCGGACGGGGGCGGGGCCGCGCGACCTTCCGAGCGGCGCATTCGATCCGCACCAATGATCATTCGATCAGCTGCGGGATTTCTGGATCGATATGGATTGACGCGATCAGAGGCCGATCCTAGGGTGCGGGCGGGCGCCCACCTTCCCGATCCTTCCTCCCGACCAGGAGTCCGCCGATGCCCGTGTCCCGCCGTACCCTCCTGTCCGGCGCGGTGGCCGTCGCGGCCGCCGCCGCCGTGACCGGCCCGCTCGCCCCCGCCCCCACCCGGGCTCGCGCCGCCGACGGCCCGTACACGCCGACCTGGCCCTCGGTGAACGGACACGATCCCGCACCCGAATGGTTCCGGGACGCCAAGTTCGGCATCTACTTCCACTGGGGCGTCTTCAGCGTCCCGGCCTTCGGCAGCGAGTGGTACCCGCGGAACATGTACCGCTCCGGCACCCCCGTGAACCAGCACCACGTCGCCACCTTCGGCGAACCCGCCGCCTGGCCGTACCACAACTTCATCGACGGCGGCACGGACAAGGCCGGCAACCACCACCAGTTCGCCCCGCGGCTGGTCTCCCAGGGCGGGAACTTCGATCCCGAGGAATGGGCGCGGCTCTTCAAGGCCTCGGGCGCCCGCTTCGCCGGCCCGGTGGCCGAGCACCACGACGGCTACTCGATGTGGGCGAGTCAGGTCAACGAGTGGAACTCCGCCGCCCGCGGCCCCCGGCTCGACCTGCTGCGGCTCTTCGAGCAGGCGATCCGCGGCCAGGGCATGAAGCTGCTGGTCGCCATGCACCACGCCTACCATCCCAACGGCTACTACAGCGACGTCCCCGCGCAGACCGACCCCGGCCTGCGCAAGCTGTACGGCCAGCTGGGCGCGACCGCCTCCGACCAGCTCTGGTACGACAAGCTCCGGGAGGTGATCGACCACGCCCGGCCGGACATCCTCTACCAGGACTTCAAGCTGAACACGATCGGCGAGCAGCGGCGCCTCGACTTCCTCGCCTACTACTACAACCGGGCCGAATCCTGGGGGAAGGAGGTCGTCGCCACCTTCAAGGACGGCTTCAACGACCTCGGCGAGGTGTACGACTTCGAACGCGGCGGCCCGGTCGACATCCGCGAGCCGTACTGGCTCACCGACGACAGCGTCAGCAGCTCCAGCTGGTGCTACACCACGGGCATCGGCTACTACACCACTGCCCAGCTGCTCCACGCCCTCATCGACCGGATCAGCAAGAACGGCACCGTGCTGCTGAACATCGCGCCGACGGCCGACGGCACCATCCCGCAGGGCCAGCGCGACATCCTCCGCGGCATCGGCGACCACCTCGCGCGCTTCGGTGAAGCCGTCTACGGCACCCGCGCCTGGAGCGACTTCGGCGAGGGCCCCACCCGGATGGGCGGCGGATCGTTCTTCCAACCCGTCCTCGGGACCGCCGAGGACATCCGGTTCACCCGCGACAAGGCCGGCACCGTCCTGTACGCCACCGCGCTCGGCTGGCCGGCCGACGGGCTCACCAGCACCACCCTCACCACCCGACGCATCGACCTCGCCACCCTGACCGCCGTCGAACTCCTGGGCCCCCAGGCCGGCAGCAGCACCGCCCTCGGCGGCTGGCGCCAGGACGAGGCGGGCCTGCACGTTCCGCTGCCCGCCACCGCTCCCTTCGCGGCCGCCGCCTACACCTTCCGGCTCCGCTTCTCCGGGGGCATCCCCCGGCTGAGCCCCACCACCCGGGTCACCGTGTTCAAGGACGTCGACCACCGCGGCGCCCTGGCCGAACTGCCGCTCGGTACCTACACCTCGGCCCAGCTCCAGGCAGCGGGCCTGCCCGCCGCGAGCATCTCCTCGCTGCGCGTCCCGCTCGGCTACCGGGCCGTCGGGTACGCGGGCGACAACTGGACCGGTACCTCCTGGACGTTCACCGAGGACACCGCGGACCTGCGCCCGGCCGGTGCCAACGACCGGATCACCTCGCTGCGGGTCACCCTCGACCCCACCGCGTGGTTCCAGGTCCAGAACGTGAAGAACGCGCTGGTGATGGACGGCGGCGGCGACGTCGCGGCCGGTACCGCGCTGAAGGTCTGGACACCCGGTGCCAGCACCAACCTCCAATGGCATGCCGTCGAACTCGGCACCGGGTACTACCGGTTGGTCAACCGGACCAACGGTCTGGTGGTGGACGGCAGCGGCGTCACCACGGCCGGCGGCAAGCCGGTGCAGCGGGCCTGGAGCGGTGCGAACGGCCAGCAGTGGCGGATCACCGACCTCGGCCACGGGATCCACACCATCGCCAACCGGGCGACCGGCCTCGCCCTCGACGGCGGCGGGGCGGTGGCGTCCGGGTCCCCGTTGAAGGTCGGGCCGTTCGACTCCAGCACCTACCGGCAGTGGACGTTCACGGCCCGCTGAGGCAGGCGGCCGGCGCTCCACCGTGGTCCGGTGGAGCGCCGGCACGAGTGCCGCTCTGAGTCAGGGCGCGTCGGGCGGGCCCCAGCGCCACGTACTGGTCACGGTGAGCGGGGAGCGTGGTGTGACCAGGCGGGGCACGGTGTTCAGCCCGTTGGGCGGTCCCGACTGCGGCTCCACGCAGAGGGCCTCGGCGGGTTCGTCGTAGATCACCGCCCACCGGGCGTTGCTGGTGATCTCCAGGGTGAGCGCCCCCGGCCAGTCGACGGTGACCGCGACACCGTCGGGCATGCCGAAGCAGTCGTCCCACGGCCCCTCGCGGGGGGTGATCCGCCGGCCGGTCGGCAGGTGGTCCGGCCCGCGTTCCTCCTGCCAGGCCGCGGTGAAGTGGAGTTCGGCGGGCTTGCCCGTCCCGAGGTCGCGGCGGAACCACGGATGCCACCCGGCCTGGGCGGGGAACGGCTCGCCGAGCGACTCGACGGTCAGGCCCAGGCGCAGGCAGGACGGGCCGAGCGTGAACTCCTGTATGACGCGGCCCGCGAACGGCCAGGGAGCACCCAGGTCGTGCTCCAGCACGGCGCTCTCGGTGGTCGAACGGGCCACCCGCCAGCGGGAGTTGCGGACGGTGCCGTGGATGGCGTGGGGCGGCGCCTCGCGCGGGAAGCGGTGCAGGGCCCCGGAGGCGCGCAGCACGCCTCCGGCGAGCCGGCCGCACCAGGGGGCCATCGGGAACGAGCCGAAGGCCGTTCCCGGCATCAGGAGTTGGAGGCCGTCGACGCTCAGGCCGGTGAGCCGGCCGCCTCCGGCGGGGTCGAGGACGGCGACGGCCGGTCCGGCGTTCAGGGTCAGGTGGTCGGGGGAGTGGGTGGGGTCCTCGCGCACGGTTCGGCGGGCCGCTTTCGTCGGTGGAGGGGGATGGTCGGGGGCGTTCGGGAGGGCCGGTTCGAGTGGGCCGGTTCAGCGGGGCGGGTCGAGGCGGCGGGCGCCGGCGGACGGCAGGGTGGTGAAGGTGCGGGGCTCGGCGTACCCGGCCCGGGCGAAGGCCTCCTCGACCGCGCGGGCGACGTCCTCGGTGTCCGCGGCCGGGGTGAGGGCGATGACGGAGCCGCCGAAGCCGCCGCCGGTCATCCGGGCGCCCAGGGCGCCGGCGGTGACGGCGGCGTGGACGGCGAGGTCGGTCTCGGGGCAGGAGACGCGGAAGTCGTCGCGCAGCGAGACGTGGCCGGCGGTGAGCAGCGGGCCGACCGCGTCCAGGGTGCCGGTGTCGAGAAGCGCGACGACCTGGTCGACGCGGGCGTCCTCGGTGACGACGTGCCGTACGAGGGGCCGTAGTTCGGCGGGCAGGCGGTCGAGGGCCGCGGGCAGGTCGACGGGGGAGAGGTCGCGCAGGGCGGGGAGGCCGAGCAGGTCGGCGGCCTTCTCGCAGCCGGCCCGCAGCTCGGCGTAGGCGCCGTCGGCGAGGTCGTGCTTGACGCGGGTGTCGATGACCAGCAGGCGCAGTCCGGCGCGGGCGAGGTCCAGAGGGACGTGGCGCATCGTCAGGTCGCGGGTGTCCAGGAGCAGTGCGCCGCCCTCACGGCAGCACATCGAGGCCATCTGGTCCATGATCCCGCACGGTACGCCGACGAACTCGTTCTCGGCCCGCTGGGCGAGCAGGGCGGTCTCGGACGCGGAGAGGCCGAGGTGGTGGAGGTCGCCGAGCGCGAGGGCGACGGCGCACTCCAGGGCGGCCGAGGAGGAGAGGCCGGCGCCGGTGGGCACGTCGGAGTCGATCAGCAGGTCGGCGCCGCCGATCCGGTGGCCGGCCCTCAGCAGGGTCCAGGCCACGGCGGCCGGGTAGCGGGCCCAGCCGTCCACCCGGTCGGGGGCGAGGGTGGCGAGGTCGAGTTCGGTGATCCGCTCGTCGCCCTGGAGGCTGTGCAGGCGCAGCAGCCCGTCGTCGCGGCGCCGGGCCTGGACCCGGGTGGTGTGGGGCAGGGCGATCGGGAGGACGAAGCCGTCGTTGTAGTCGGTGTGCTCGCCGATCAGGTTGACCCGGCCCGGGGCGGCCCACTGCCCCTCGGGGGCGGTGCCGTACAGGTCGTGGAAAGTGGTCACGAGTGCTGCTCCAGGAGGAAGTTCCAGGCGTCGGCGACGATGTCGTCGAGCTCGGGGCGGCGGGGGGTCCAGCCGAGGGTCTCACGGGCGCGCTGCGCGGAGGCGACCAGGACGGCGGGGTCGCCCGCGCGCCGGCCGGCCGTCTGGACGGGGATCTCGCGGCCGGTCACGCGCTTGACGGACTCGATGACCTCGCGGACGGAGAAGCCGCTGCCGTTGCCCAGGTTGCAGATCAGG
>NZ_JBSGFD010000178.1:0-17610 GCF_053603215.1 Kitasatospora sp. NPDC004240
GGGCCCTGGTGAGCGGCTTGCTCGGTGCAACGGGTTCGAAGTTACGGGGGCCTCGGGGCCGGTTTCAAGGATTCGGAGGTTCGGGCAGCTCAGGGCGCTGTTACCGGCCGTAACGATCAAGGAAATGGGATGATTTGAAGGCAAATGCCCCGATTTGCAAGATCGAACACGGCCCCGGAGTGGCCCGGACCACACCATCACCCCTGTGAGGCCGCGCACACGGTCGACAGCGCGTCACCTCCGCTCGGCCGTCCGTCGCGACATCACCGGACGCCGGACGGCGCCGGGTGGCCCCCACCACACCCCTCACCCCGTGTCCGTCGAGGGCGACACTGCGTGCGTCCCCAAGACCGCCGCGGGGCCGGTGCGGCCGTGCCGGTTCGGCTCAGATCGCGAGGTCGCGGCGCTCCAACAGGACGAAGGCGGCCGCGAGACCCGCCAGGCCGACCGCGCAGAGCACCGCGAACGACGCCCAGGGCACGGTGCCGTGGGCCAGCGCGTCGGCGGGTGCGTAGTAGTGGAAGGGGCTGAGGTGGCGCAGCGGCGCGGCCGGCTCCCAGGCCAGGGCCACGAAGTTGAGCGCGAACCCCACGGCGCCGAAGGCGACCGTCGCACCGACCACGTGGGCCCGGTGCCGGCTCGCCGCCGACACGGCCAGCACCGGGCCGGTCAGGCACAGGGCGAAGGCGCAGCCCATCAAGCCCGCGGCGAGGACCCCGCCGACCGGGACGGAGTCCCGCAGGTCCGGCGAGAGCGCGACCCCGAGCCCGACCGTTCCGGTGGCGGCCACGTTGAGCAGCACGGACGCGGCGGCCAGCGCGGCCGTCCGTTCGGCCAGCAGCCGACGGCGGGACAGCGGGCGGGACATCAGCAGCTCGATCGTGCCGGATTCGACGTCAGCGGCGACCGCGGCCGCGCCCAGCGAGCCGATCACGGTGAGCTGGAGGGCGATCCAGAACGGGTGGGTGAGGCCGGCGCCGAGCAGCCCGGGGTGGCTGGCGATGGAGACGTCCCCGGTGGAGCCGCTGAACGCCTTGAAGGCGTCCGGCGGGGTCCGGCCGCCGCCGAACAGGTCGGTGGGCGGGACGGTCCCGGTGATCACGACGATGAGCGTCTCGAAGACGATCATGCCGAGCACCAGGGCCGTCAGCATCCGGCGGCGGCGGTGCAGCGCGAGCCAGAACAGCGGCAGCCGGCGGCTGACCGTGGCGGGGCTCATGACCGCTCCCCCGATCCGTCCGGGGTAGCGGATCCGGGCACCGTCCCCGGTGCGTCGGGGGAGGTGCCGGCCGTGCGGTAGAGGTCCAGGAAGGCCTCGTCCAGGCCGGCCTCCTCCACGGTGAGGTCGTCCACGGGCAGGTGCGCCAGCAGCTCGCGGACCGCCGTCACCACCTCCTCCGGGGGTACCAGCAGTTCCACCCGCGGACCGTCCCAGCGCGGGGACCACCGCTCGGCCGTGCCCAGCGGCCGGGCGCCCCGCCCGTCCGCGAGGACCAGCCGGATCCGCCGCGCCCGGGCCCGCCGCAGGCCGGCCACCGACTCCACGGTCACCAGCCTGCCCCCGCGCACGATCGCCACCCGGCCGCAGGAACGCTGGACCTCGGGCAGCACGTGGCTGGAGAGCAGTACGGTCCGGCCGGCCGCCGTCTCCTCGGCGAGGAGTTCGAAGAACGTCTCCTGGACCAGCGGGTCCAGGCCCTCGGTCGGCTCGTCCAGCACGGTGAGGGCCGGCCGGTGCTGGAGGGCCTGGACGAGTCCGAGCTTCTGCTTCATCCCGCGCGAGTACTCGCCGACCGTCCGGTCGAGGTCGGCCCGGGAGAGGTCCAGCCGGGCGCAGAGTTCGGACTGCCGCGGTACGGGCGCGCCCTGGAGACCGGCCAGCAGGTCGAGCGTCTGACGCCCGGTGAGCTCGGGGTAGAGCCGCAGTTCGCCCGGCAGGTAGCCGATCGAGGCCGCCAGCCGCCGGTGGTCGGCGACCGGATCGAGGCCCAGGACACGGACGTCCCCGGCGCTCGGCCGCAGCAGCCCGACCAGGCAGCGCAGCGTGGTGGTCTTCCCCGCCCCGTTCGGACCGAGCAGTCCGAACACCTCGCCGGCGCCGACCTCCAGGTCCAGGCCGTCGATGCCGACGGTCCGGCCGTACCGTTTCGTGAGCGATCCGAGTGCGATGACCGCAGTGCCGCTCCCGTGCATGGCCACACCTCCCGGGCCGGCCGCGGCCCTCGCCCGCGCGCCACGTCCACCATGGCGCGGGAGGGGCCTGCTGTCACGGGGCCGGGCGGTGCGACCCGCCCTCGCGACGGGAACGGTGGCCGGTGACCCCGCCCGGAAGGCCGCCCCGGTCGTCGAGGAGCCCCCGTACCGGATGCCTCCACAGATCGGTGGCCCGCTCGTGCCGGGGCTCGTACAGGCCCACCTCGCCGCCGCCCGGCAGGCGGAACCCGGTCAGCCGCCCCCGGCGCGCATCGGTGAGCGGCCGGGTGGACTCCACTCCCTTCGCGGCAAGGGCCCTCACCGTCGCGTCGACGTCGTCGCACATCAGATAGAGCTCCCGCTTCTCCGGCCCTTCCGTGGGATGCACGGCGAGCTCGGCCGGCGGAAGCTTGAAGATCAACCAACCGCCTCCCGCATCGACGTGCGGGTACTCCAGCACGTCCCGGAAGAAGACCCGGTCCGCTTCCGCGTCACGGCTGTGGATGATGACGTGCCCGCCGTTGATCATGGGGCCAGGGTCGGTCCCGGCGAGGACGACGTGGCGCTGCGACGCCGGTCACGGATCATTCGCTCCACCGGTCAGCGGCACGAGCGCGGCAGCACCGCCCGGCATCCCCGGCCGGCGCCCGCGGTGCACGCCTTGCCGAACGGGCGACCTAGAGGACTATAGTGATAGGCAACTAGGTAAATGGAGGAACCGGTGATTGAGTTCCACCTGAACAGCCGGTCCGGCCTGTCCCCGTACCAGCAACTGGTCCAGCAGGTGCGGCACGCCCTGCGCCTGGGCCTGCTGAAGGAAGGCGACCGGCTGCCCACGGTCAAGGACGTGGCGAGGCAGATCGCGGTCAACCCGAACACGGTGCTCAAGGCGTACCGGGAGCTGGAGCACGACGGTCTGGTGGCCGCCCGTCCGGGCGTCGGGACGTTCGTGACCCGGACGCTGGCCGACGCCTCGCTCGCCGCGCAGGGACCGCTGCGCAAGGAGCTGCAGCGCTGGCTGACCAAGGCCCGCCTGGCCGGGCTCGACGACGAGAGCATCGAGGCGCTGTTCATGAGCACGTTTCGTGACGCCGCCGGAGAGGACGTAGCGTGAGTGCCGTCTTACGAGCCCAGGGCCTGGGCAAGAGGTACAAGCAGCGCTGGGCGCTGCAGAACTGCGACCTGGACGTCCCCGCCGGACGGGTGGTCGGCCTGGTCGGCCCCAACGGCGCCGGCAAGTCGACCTTGTTGAAACTGGCCTCCGGCATGCTGACCCCGACGGCCGGCGCCATCGAGGTGTGCGGTGGCCGTCCTGCCGAGGGCGTGGAACAGCTGGCCAAGGTCGGCTTCGTCGCCCAGGACACCCCGGTCTACGCCACGCTCAGCGTCGCCGACCACCTCGACTTCGGCAAGCGCCTCAACCCGAACTGGGACGACGCCGTGGCGCGCGACCGGATCCGTCGCCTCGGTCTGAACCCGAAGCAGCGGGCCGGCAAGCTGTCCGGCGGCCAGCGCGCGCAGCTCGCTCTCACCCTGGGCATCGCCAAGCGCCCGGAACTGCTGATCCTGGACGAGCCGGTCGCGGCCCTGGACCCGCTCGCCCGACGGGAATTCATGCAGGACCTGATGGAGGCCGTCGCCGAGCACGAGCTGAGCGTCCTGCTCTCCTCCCATCTGGTCCCCGACGTGGAGCGGTCCTGCGACTACGTCATCGTGATGGTCGACTCCCGGGTGCAGGTGGCCGGCGACATCGACGACCTGGTGGCCCGCCACCACCGGCTCACCGGACCGCGCCGCGCCCCGGACACGCTCCCGGCCGGTCAGCACGTCATCACCGCAAGCCACACCGACCGGCAGACCACCCTCCTGGTGCGCACCGACGCCGCGGTCCACGATCCGTCCTGGACCGTCAGCCCGCTCGGTCTGGAAGACATCGTCCTGGCCTACATGACCCGGCCCGCCGATGCGGTACGTGACACCCGACCCGCACTGGAGGTACTCCGATGATCTGGCTGACCTGGCGCCAGTTCCGCACCCAGGCCGCCGTGATGTTCGCCGCCGTGGCCGCCCTCGCCGCCACCCTCGCGGTCACCGGCCCCCACCTGTCCGACCTCTACCGGACGACCGGCAGCGGCTTGGTGGACCAGGTCTCCGGTTCGGACCAGACCCTCTACTACACGGGACTGCTGGTCGTGCTCGCCGTGCCGGCGGTCATCGGGATGTTCTGGGGCGCGCCGCTGATCGCCCGTGAACTGGAGACCGGCACCTACTACCTCGCGTGGAACCAGGGCGTCACCCGCACGCGCTGGCTGGCGACCAAGCTGAGCCTCGGCACGGCGGCCTCCATGACCGCCGCGGGAATGGCCAGCCTCGTGGTGAGCTGGTGGAGCAGCCCCATCGACCGGGCCGTCAACGGCGGCGGCGCGACGGACACGTACTTCCCGCGGCTCGCCCCCGTGGCCTTCGCCGCACGGGGTGTGGTCCCCATGGCCCATGCCGCCTTCGCCTTCGTCCTGGGCGTCGCCCTCGGCCTGGTCATCCGCCGTACCCTGCCCGCGATGGCCACCACGTTCGCCCTCTACGCCGCGGTCCAGATCGCCGTGCCGATGTGGGTCCGGTCCCACCTGGCGGCCTCGGAGCGGACCGTCCTGCCGATCGAGCCCGGCGGCGCCCCCATCAGCATCCAGGACGGCGCCAGGCAGATCGTCGCGCACCTCGAAGAAGTGCCCGGGGCCTGGGTCACCTCCCAGCAGACGCTGAACGCCGCCGGTCAGCCGGCCCCGGTGCCCTCGTCCTTCGCCGACTGCCTGCGCACCGAGTCGGGCCCGCCCACCCTGCAGCAGGTCGAGCGCTGCGTCGCCGACCTCGGCGCCCTGGGCTACAAGCAGCAGGTGACGTATCAGCCCACCGGGAACTTCTGGGCCCTTCAATGGGTCGAGACCGGGCTCCATCTCGGCCTCGCCCTGGCCCTGACCGGGTTCTGCGCCTGGTGGATCCGCCGCCGAGTAACCTGACGGACGCCGACCCTGTGACGGGAGTAGCGGTGAGGGGCGGCCGGGACCCGGCCGCCCCTCACGGAATGTCCACGGCGGAGCTCACCCGGGCATCGCCGTCGTCCTCGCGCACGGTCGCGCCGGCGACCGTGCCCACGGCTCGCCGAGCGCGTTCGCCGGGCAGACATGAGGGCCAGCAAGCCTCACCCAACAATGTTTCGCGTCGTCAGATCCCGGCCGTGCATCGAAGCGGCCACGCTTCGGGGCCCGAGGGCCGTTTCAGGGCTTCCCGGATTGACCGAGGAATCGACGAGTAGGTAAGCCTTACCTGATTTTCGCGTCGCCTGCTTGGAGGCCCCTGTGACCGTTCTCCCCCGGAGCCGTCGGTGTCCGTCGTCCCCGCCAGAAACGCTGAGCCACCCCGGCCCTCCCGGTTCAGAAGAGGTCCACGGCACCTGGGCCCCTGCTCCCCTCGCCGCCGGACAGCACGTCAAGGCGCACCACGAAGCCCCGCGGTGTCAACCGCGCACGGCTCAGTGGACGACCTGGCTGCGGCGCTCGATCAGGAGGACGTCCCGCCAGACGCCGTGGTGACGGCCGATGCGCTCGCGGGTGCCGATGACGCGGAAGCCCGCGCGGGCGTGGACGGCGAGGCTGGCGGTGTTCTCCGGGAAGACGCCGGACTGGATCGTCCAGATGCCGGCCGACTCGGTGGAGGCGATCAGCGCCCGCAGCAGACGCCCGGCCACGCCCCGGCCGCGGGCGTCGGGGTGGACGTAGACGGAGTGCTCGACCACTCCGGCGTACGCACACCGGTCGGAGACCGGCGACGCGGCGACCCAGCCGAGGATCCGGCCGTCGGGGTCGAGCGCGACGTACCGGTGCCCGGGGAGCCTGGCGTTGTCGAACGCCTCCCAGGTCGGGGCGACGGTCTCGAAGGTGGCGTTCCCCTCGTCGATTCCGGACCGGTAGATCGCGAGGACCTGCTCGGCGTGCTCGGGCGTCATCGCGCCGATGGCGAGGTCAGGATGCACGGCTGCCACCTCGTTCGGTGTCGGACTGTTCGCCCAGAATCGCCCGCACGGCCTCGGGGAAGACGGTGAGGCAGGTGCGGTTGACCCGGTAGCGGGTGGAGGTACCCTGCCGCTCGGCCAGGACGAAGCGCACGTCGGCGAGGACCTTCAGGTGGTGGGAGACCGTGGACTGGCCCACCGGGGAGCGTTCGACGATCTCGCCCACGCTCATCGGCCGGCCTCCGGCGGCCAGCAGGTGCAGCAGCTGGATGCGCGTGGGGTCGGCCAGTGCCTTGAACCACGTCGCGTACAGCGCGGCCGTCTCGGTGTCGACCGCCGGGCCCGGGGTGCGGCTGGACTCATTCATCGACAATCGACGATAGTCGATGGATGACCGGGAGAACAGCCCCCGGGCCACCTTCGGCGCCGAGGGCCGAGCGGCTCAGCCGGCCGCGGCCGAGAGCATGCCGGCCATGGCGGCGAGCACTCCGGGGGCGACGCGGTAGTACACCCAGGTGCCCCGCCGTTCGCTGGTCAGCAGGCCGGCCTCCCGCAGCTTCTTGAGGTGGTGCGAGACCGTGGGCTGCGAGACGCCGACGTCCTGGATGTCGCAGACGCACGCCTCGCCGCCCTCGTGCGCGGCGACCCGCGAGAACAGGCGCAGCCGCACGGGGTCGGCGAGAGCCTTGAACATCGCGGCCATCCTGATCGCGTCGGCCTCCGAGAGACCCGCCGAGGTGAGGGGCGGGCAGCACGGAACCGCCTGGTCCGGCTCCACCAGGGGAAGCGTCTGCACATTCGACATGCGTCAATATTGACATGCGTTGAATCAGTACGGAAGCGCGGCCCGCCCGCGCAGGCGCCGCGCCAGCCGGCGCGCCACGTGGGCGGCGTCGCGGCCGACTCCCCGCAGGGAGGCCGAGGAGAGGCTGCGCTGCCATTCCAGCCCGACGTAGGCCAGCGCCGGATGGACGGTGGACAGTCCGGCACGATGCAGGGGCAGCCCGCCCGGGTCGAGGGCGCCGAGCGGCTCCAGGTAGGGCAGGTCGGGCCGGTAGCCGGTGGCGAGGATGACGGCGTCCACGGTTTCGCGTACGCCGTCCGTCCAGGTGAGGGTGGTGCCGTCGGCGGCGGTGAACACGGGGCGGCGCTCCGGGGCGCGAGCCGCGAGGGCGGCGCGGTAGTGGCCGGTGTCGAAGACCGGGACGGCGGGCGGGCGCCGGAGGAGTCGGCCCACCGGGGCGATGTCGACGCCGGAGACGGTGAGCCAGAAGTGCAGGTCGCGCCCAAGTGCGCGTTGGCGGGCGAAGCGGACCGGTGTCCGCGTGGCGAGGACCGTGTCGGCGTGGTCGGCCAGTTCGGCGGCGATCTGGACGGCGGAGTTCCCGGCGCCGACGACCACGACGTGCTGCCCGGCGAACGGGTGGGGGCTGCGGTAGTCGGCGGCGTGCAGCACGGTACCGGTGTAGCCGTCGAGGGCGGGGAGGTTCGGGCGGTGCGGTCGGCCGAAGCCGCCGGTGGCCGCGACGACGGCCCGCGCCCCGACCGCCGTGCCGTCGGCGAGGTGCAGGGTGAAGCCGTACGGGGCCCCCTCGACCTCCTCCACCCGGACGCCGAGGCGGATCTCGGCGTCGATCCGGTCCGCGTAGCGCAGCAGGTAGGCGATGACCTCGTCCCGGTGCGGGTAGCGGTCGGGATCGCCGCCGAACGGAAGGCCCGGCAGAGCGGCATACCGGGCGGGCGAGAAGAGGGTGAGGCTGTCGTAGTAGCGGGGCCAGGATCCGGCCGCCTGGTCGGAGGCTTCCAGGACGACGGGCGTGAGCCCTTCGGCTCGCAGGGCGTTGGCGGCGGCGAGCCCGGACTGGCCTGCGCCGATCACGGCGGCGCCGACGATCTCCATGACGGAACGATCCCCTATTCGATAAATGTCTATGTTGACGGGCATCTAAGCAGGTGCCATGCTGACAACACAACAGGCCATCGACAAACGTCGAACCAGCGCCGCGACCGAGGAGGCCGCCATGACCGAGCCGACCACCACCCCCGAGACCCCTGCGCCCGCCGCCGGCTGTTGCGCGACGGCCACCGCGGCCCCGGCGAGTACCGAGGCGGGCGGGACGACGGCCGCCCCGTGCTGCGGCACCGCACAGGGCGCCACCGGGGCCGGCGCCTGCTGCGACCCGGCCGCGAAGCGCGAGGCCGTCACCGCCGGCACCGGCTGCTGCTGACACCCGCCCTGCCGACCAGCCCCGCCACCGCACCCACCCGGAGACCTTGAGATGAGCGAGAACACCCCCGCCGCACTGCCCGTCGTCGTGATCGGCGCGGGCCCGATCGGCCTGGCCGCCGCCGCCCACCTGCTGGAGCGCGACATCGAGCCGCTGGTCCTGGAGGCCGGGCCGAGCGCCGCCACCGCCGTACGCGAGTGGGCCCATGTGCGCCTGTTCTCCCCGTGGGCCGAGGTCGTCGACCCGGCCGCGGAGAAGCTGCTCACCCCGACCGGCTGGGTCCGCCCCGACGGCGCCGCCTACCCGTCGGGCGGCGACTGGGCGACGCTGTACCTGCAGCCGCTCGCGGACGTCCTCGGCATGGGGGCACCCCCGGCCGAAGGCTGGGGGAGGGTTCGCTACGACGCCCGGGTGACCGGGGTGGCCCGCGCCGGACGGGACCGGATCGTCGACTCCGGCCGCGAGGAGCAGCCGTTCACCGTCCACGTGGAGCACGCCGACGGAAGCGAGGAGCGCATCCTGGCCCGGGCGGTGGTGGACGCCTCGGGCACCTGGTCCACCCCGAACCCGCTCGGTGCGAACGGCCTGCCGGCCCTGGGTGAGCGCGCCGCGAACGGCCGCATCTCCTACCGCATCCCCGACCTCCGGGACCCGGCCGTGCGGGAGCGGTTCGCCGGTACGCGCACCGCGGTGGTCGGCACCGGCGCCTCCGCCTTCACCGCCCTCGCCCACCTCGCCGACCTGGCCGAGGACGAGCCCGGCACCCACGCGGTGTGGGTGCTGCGCCGCGGCATCAACGGCTCGACCTACGGCGGCGGCGAGGCCGACCAGCTCCCCGCCCGCGGCGCGCTCGGCCTGCGGGCGAAGAAGGCCGTCGACGACGGCCACGCCTCCGCCCTCACCGGCTTCCGCACCGCCGCCGTCGAAGCCGAGGACGGGAAGATCGTCCTGGTCGCCGAGGACGGACGCCGCAGCGAGCCGGTCGACCAGGTCATCGTCCTCACCGGCCTGCGCCCCGACCTCTCCTTCCTCTCCGAGGTCCGCCTCGGCCTCGACGAACGCCTCCAGGCCCCCACCGCCCTGGCCCCGCTGATCGACCCCAACCAGCACTCCTGCGGCACCGTCTACCCGCACGGCGCCGCCGAGCTCGCCCACCCCGAGGAAGGCGTCTACCTGGCCGGCATGAAGAGCTACGGCCGCGCGCCGACCTTCCTCGCCATGACCGGCTACGAGCAGGTCCGCTCCATCGCCGCCGCCCTCGCCGGCGACCAGGAGGCCGCCGCCCGCGTCGAGCTCACCCTCCCCGAGACCGGGGTCTGCGGCGGCGCCGGACTCTTCGACGAGCCCGCCGCCGCCCAGGCCGACGGCAGCGGCGGTGGCTGCTGCTCGGTGCCGGCGGTCCCCCAGGTCATCAGCATCGGCATCGGCGCCCCGGCCGCGAACCCGTCCGGCGGCTGCTGATCACCGACCCATGACGACCCTTCACACCAGCGGGGCCGCGCATCGCCGCGGCCCCGGCCCCTTCGACCGGCCACCGACTCCGTCCGACCTCCCCGAGAACCGGCAGGTGACGTTCAGCGCCGGGGCGAGCCGTCGATGAGCCGCGCCGCATACCGACCGCCGCGCGCGAGAACCGCACCGGCCTCCCGCACGTCCCGTTATCACCGCCGGTCAATGGTTCACGGTGAGGGATACGCTCAGTTCCCCTGGCTCGCTGCGGCCTTGGCGTCGATCTCCGCGATCAGGTTCTCGATGAGGCCCTTGATCCCGTCGCGGATCGGGCGGACGGCCTCGACGCCCTGGCCGGCCGGGTCCTCCAGCTTCCAGTCCAGGTACTTCTTGCCGGGGAAGTACGGGCAGGCGTCGCCGCAGCCCATGGTGATCACGTAGTCGGACGCCTGGACGGCCTCGGTCGTCAGCACCTTCGGCTGCTGGTCCGAGATGTCGATGCCCAGCTCGGACATCGCGGCGACCGCGGAGGGGTTGATCCGGTCGCCCGGGATCGAGCCGGCGGAGCGGACCTCGACGCGGTCGCCGGCGAGGTGCCGCAGGAAGCCGGCGGCCATCTGGGAGCAGCCGGCGTTGTGGATGCAGACGAAGAGCACGGAGGCGATCGGCGCGGTGGTCATGACGGTGTCCTTCGGTCGTGCGGTGTCCGCTGCGGGACGGACGGGGCCACTTCGGCTAAGCGATGAGTCCGGCGAAGAGGGGGCTCGCTTCGCGGGTCCGGCGCGGGGTAACGTATCAGCCCATGGTGACATCAGTCGACAGTGACGTCTTGAAGGCCCTGGCCGACCCGCTCCGGATGCAGATCATCGCGCTCCTCGCCGAGGAGGCGCTGTGCACGACGCACCTGGTCGCGGAGACCGGCGCCAGACAGACCAACCTGTCGAACCACCTGAAGATCCTGCGCGAGGCCGGGCTCGTCGACACCGAGCCCTGCGGGCGCTTCACGTACTACAAGCTCCGCGCCGACGCCCTGGAGGCCGTCGCCGCCGAGTTCGCCGGGCTGGCCGCCACCGCCCGCGAAGCCGCCGCGAACAATCGCAAGCGGTCCTGCTGAACCAGCCCAGCCCCATCCCGGCGGCCCGAGTCCGCCCCGCACGAGGAGCACCCGTTGAGCGCCATGGACGAGGCGAGACCTGCCGTCACCGAGGCCGAGCCCCTGGCCACCGAACCTCCCGCCGTACCGCTGCTCAACCGGGTGGCGGCCGAGTTGGTCGGTACCGCGGCGCTGGTCGCGATCGTGGTCGGTTCCGGCATCCAGGCGACCGGGCTCACCCAGGACGTGGGCCTGCAGCTACTGGCCAACTCCCTCGCCACCGTCTTCGGCCTCGGCATCCTGATCCTGCTGCTCGGCCCGGTCTCGGGCGCGCACTTCAACCCCGTCGTCACCCTGGCCGAGTGGTGGACCGGCCGAAAGGACCCGAAGGGACTCAGGGCCCGCGAGGTCGCGGCGTACATCCCCGCCCAGATCGTCGGCGCCGTCGCGGGAGCCGTCCTCGCCGACGCCATGTTCGGCAAGGCGCTGGTCGAGTGGTCGACGCACGACCGCTCGGCCGGAAACCTGCTGCTCGGCGAGGTCGTCGCCACCGCCGGCCTGGTACTGCTGATCTTCGGCCTGGCCAGGACCGAACAGCTGCGCTTCGCGCCGGTCGCCGTCGCCTCCTACATCGGCGCCGCCTACTGGTTCACCTCCTCCACCTCCTTCGCCAACCCGGCCGTGACCATCGGCCGGGCCTTCACCGACACCTTCGCCGGCATCGCGCCGTCCTCGCTGCCCGGCTTCATCGGGATGCAGCTGATCGGCGGCGCCGTCGGCCTGGCGCTCGTCGCGCTGATCTTCACCCACCGCCGCCAGACGAAGAAGTAGCCTTCCGGCCGTCGCGCTCCCGGCCGGGGCGCGACGGCCGCATTTCTCTCGGATTTCTCTTCGGACAACGAAGGCGGAGCGATGTCGCACCGATGGACGCGCACTCCCGGACGACCGCGGTGAGCCCTCGCCGCACCCAGGTCCTCGTCATCGGCGCGGGCCAGGCCGGACTCGCCGCCGGGTACCACCTGCGGCGCGCCGAGCTCGACTTCGCCCTGCTCGACGCCTCCCCCGCGCCGGGCGGCGCCTGGCAGAACTACTGGGACAGCCTGCGCCTCTTCTCCCCCGCCACATATTCATCGCTGCCCGGCCGCCCCATGCCCGGCCAAGCCGGGGAAGAGTATCCGGATGCGGCGCACGTCGTCGGCTACCTCGCCGAGTACGAGAAGCGCTACGAGCTTCCGGTCCACCGGCCCGTCCGGGTGGAGGGAGTCGAGCGAGACGGCGACGGGTTCACCGCCCGTACGGACGCCGGCAGGTGGCACGCCCAGGCCGTCATCCTCGCCACCGGTTCATGGGAGCGGCCGTTCGTCCCCGCCGTCCCGGGACGGGCCGAGTTCGCCGGACGCCAGCTGCACACCCACGGCTACCGCGGCGCCGGCGACTTCGCCGGGAATGGGCCCCTCCTGCCCGGTGGCGGGCAGGGAGGGCGCGTGGTCGTGGTGGGCGGCGGCAACTCCGGCGCCCAGATCGCCGCCGACCTCGCGGCCGTCGCCGAGGTCCGCTGGGTCACCAAGCGGCCTCCCCGGTTCCTTCCCGACGACATCGACGGCCGCGCCCTGTTCGACCTCGCCACGCGCCGGGTCCGGGGCGACGCTCCCGGCATCGGCGCACTCGGCGACATCGTCGCCACCCCACCCGTACGCGCCGCCCGCGACGCCGCACTCCTCACCGCCCACCCCATGTTCGCCCGGCTCGCTCCCGACGGCCCCGTCTGGCCGGACGGCACCACGTGGCCCTGCGACGTCGTCCTCTGGTGCACCGGCTTCCGCCCCGACCTCGCCCCGCTCGCCCCGCTCGGCCTCCCCCGCGCCCACGGGCACGTCCTCACCGCGGGCACCCGCGCCGCCGGCGACGAACGCATCCACCTTCTCGGCTACGGCGACTGGACCGGCCCCGCCTCGGCCACCCTCATCGGCGTCGGACGGACGGCCCGCGCGACGGTCGAGCAGATCACCGCCTCACTTCATCGTCGGTGACCTCGCCGGCGCCCGTACCCGGCTGGACCCCCTCCACCACGGCGGCGACCACACCCTGATGGTGCGGGCCGCCTTCGACCGGCTCGGCAACCGTCCCGGCCGGGCCGCCTCCGTCGTCCGGTCCGCCCCTGCTCATCTCCGCGGTCAAGCTCGCCCGCCACGACTGAGCCGGATCCACCGCGCCGTCCGGGGCCCGCCGGTACCCGGACGTCGGAGGGACGGCCGGGTACGGCCCCAGCCGGGTCGGCTCGGCGAGCCGGCGAAGGCGAGGTGGGGGACGCCGGCGGTGGCGAGGGCCCGGTCGAGGGGTTCGTCCAGCAGCACATCCGCTGAGCGGCCACGCCCGGTCGGTACGGCCACGTCCCGGTACGGGATGCCATCCGGTATCCCGTACCGGGGCGTCCTCACGCCTGGTCGGCGGCCTCGTGGTCGGCCTGGGCGTTGATGTGGGCCTTGGCCGCGCGGGTGGCGGCCTCGGGGTCGCGGCTGCGCAGGGCGGTGACGATGGCGTCGTGCTCGGCGATCACGTCGGCCCAGTTGTCCGGGTCCACCGGGGCGGCGATGCGGTGGCGGCGGACGGTCAGCAGCAGCTGGTCGGTGAGCTCGGCCAGGATGCGGTAGCCGGCGGCCTCGGACAGGACCTGGTGGAACCGTGAGTTCAGTTCGGGGAGCTTCTGGAAGGAGCGGGTGCCGAGCTTGGCCCGCATCTCCTGCTGGACGGCGTCCAGCTCGTCGAGCTGGGCGTCGGTGACGCGCTCGGCGGCGAGGCCGGCCACCAGGCCCTCGATCGCCTCCCGGGCCAGGAAGACGCCGCGCATCTCGGCGGCGTCCACCTTGGCGACGGTCACGCCGGAGTGCACCCGGGAGGCCACCAGGCCGTCCGCCTCCAGTCGCTTCACGGCCTCCCGGATCGGGATCTTGCTCACGCCGAGGTTGCGGGCGAGCTCGTCCATGTTGATGCGCTCGCCCGGCTTGAGGTCCCCCTCGGCGATCGCCGCCCGGAGGCTGTCGTAGACGAGGTCCGCCTTGCTCTTCACCGCGGGCAACGGTGCCCAGTTCGCCTGTGTCACCCCTCCATCGTATGCGATATGCGCGGAGTGACGAAGGGCGGGGCGCGGGCGGCGGGCGGCGGGCCCGCGGAAGTACGTGGCGACCCGCATTGAATACGTACGACCCGGCCCGGTCTGCTGATCGCAGGTGATCACGACCGCGACCCGGAGGAGAACCGGTCTCGTCAACGACACGAAACGGCAACACCCACTGGCGCTCATTTCGTATATCGCATACGTTACGCGTCAGGTCGGTGATGACGACGGCGTTACGCCGCACACACCGCACCGAACCCCCGAGCCTCTGGCCCCCGCATCCACCGGGCGGCCGGCCCTCCGTAGCCCGCAGCACAAGGAGACCCACCCATGGCACCACTCCGCCGTAGACTCGCCGCCCTCTCCCTGGCGTCCGCGTTCGCGCTCGCCGCCACGGCCTGCTCCTCCGGCAGCGGGTCCTCCGACTCGGCCGGGCCGACCACCGTCAAGTTCTGGTCCATGCCGTACTGGATCGGCCAGGACGCCAAGGTCAAGCAGCTGGTGGACGAGTACAACGCCTCGCAGACCAAGATCAAGGTCGAGCTGACCATGCTGGAGTGGAAGGACGGCCGCGACAAGATCAAGCAGGCCATCGCCGCCGGCAAGGGCCCCGACGTCTGGCTGATGAACAACGGCCTGGAGCTCGACTACCTCAAGTCCGGCGCGCTCGCCCCGCTCGACAAGCTCGGCTACACCGCCGCCGACACCGACACGTTCCTGCCGCTGGCCAAGGTCGACGAGTACAACGGCAAGATGTACGGCGTCCCGCTGTACTTCGACATCACGATGATGCTCTACCGCACCGACGTCTTCCAGCAGTACGGCATCGCCGCCCCGCCGAAGACCTGGGAGGAGCTGAAGTCCACCGCCTCCGCCATCACCACCAAGTCCGCGGAGGCCGGTAAGAAGGTCAGCGGCTGGCAGTTCAAGGGCATGGACGACCACCTGAACGCCGTCAACTCCATCTGGGAGACCTTCCTCTGCCAGGCCGGTGGCTCGCTCACCTCGCCCGACTTCAAGACCTCCACCCAGAACTCGGACGCCGGGCGCACCGCGATGGAGTTCATGAAGTCCTTCTACACCGAGAAGATCTCGCCCACCGGCACCAGCGCCCTCAACGGCTTCATCAGCGGCGACGTCGCGATGTTCCCGTTCTTCCAGTCGGTCATCGCCAACGTGCAGACCGGCGGGGCCAAGACCGAGGGCAAGTGGGCGGTCGCCCCGATGCCGGTCGGCCCCAAGAGCGGCTGCTCCATGGTCGGCGGCCACAGCCTGGTGGCCAGCTCCGCCTCCAAGCACGCGGACGCCGCCGGCGGCTTCATGAAGTGGCTCGCCTCGCCCGAGCGCAGCGCCCGGTACATGGACTTCCACGCGATCTTCCCGTACGACCTGGCCAAG
This sequence comes from Kitasatospora sp. NPDC004240, assembly GCF_053603215.1. NCBI lineage: Bacteria > Bacillati > Actinomycetota > Actinomycetes > Kitasatosporales > Streptomycetaceae > Kitasatospora > Kitasatospora sp. NPDC004240. The sequence goes on from NZ_JBSGFD010000178.1 coordinate 15,483, forward strand.
GTCGACCCGGCGGTGAAGACCGCCGTGGAGGGCAAGGTCAAGGCCGACCCCAACTGGAACGCCATCTTCGAGCAGCTCGGCCGTAACACCCCCGACCTGCTGCTCCAGGACCGGCACGCCTTCCAGGCCCGCTGGGACGCGCAGAAGGCCAACATCGTGGCCGGAGTCAACGGCCAGGCTCCCGTCGACAAGGCGCTCAAGACCATCGACGAGACCGTCGGCCAGGCCCTCGGCAAGGAATGACGGACGACAACGGATGACCCTCATGACCTCTGCCACCGAGCACCCCTCCGGCGCCCCGGGCGCCGGAGGGGCCCCGGCCCCCGACGGCAGCGCACGCACCACCCGGCCCGCCTCCGCGGCCCGCCGCCGGCACCGCAGCAGCGGCACCCTCGCCGGGTGGCTGACGGTGGCCCCCGCGCTGATCGTGATCCTGGGCTTCACCTTCTACCCGATGGTCCAGTCGATGCTCCTGAGCACCGACCACTGGAACCTCCTGGGCCCGCGCACCTTCGTGGGCGCGGAGAACTACCGGACCATCCTGAGCGCCGGCACCTTCCGGGAGAGCCTGCTCAACACGGTGGTCTTCACCGCGATCACCATCGTCGGCACCTACGGGCTGGCGCTGGCGACCGCGATCGCCGCCAACCGTGAGCTGGCCTCCGCCCGCTTCGTACGGACCGTGACCGTGCTGCCCGCCGTCATCCCGATGGTGGTCGCCGGTCTCATCTGGAAGTGGCTGTACGAGCCGGACCACGGCCTGATCAACACCCTGGCCGGCCTGGTCGGCGCCGACGGCGCCCGCTGGCTGTTCGACAACCACCTGGCCCTGCCGGCCGTCGCCGTGGTCAGCGTCTGGAAGGAGTTCGGCATCTACGCGCTGATCCTCCTCGGCGGACTCCAGCGCATCCCGGACGAGATCTACGAGGCCGCCACCATCGACCGGGCCGGCCCCTGGCGCCAGTTCCGCTCGATCACCCTGCCGATGCTCAAGCCGGCCACCGCCGCCGTCTTCCTGCTCCTGCTGTTCAACTCCTTCAAGGTGTTCGACCAGGTGTGGGTGATGACCGAGGGCGGCCCCGGCACCGCGACGCTGACCGTGGTGACCTTCATCTACACCCGCCTGCTGACCGACGTGGGCGTCGCCTCCGCCGCCTCCGTCGTGCTGTTCGTGATCCTCCTCGCGATCACCCTCGTCCGGCTGAAGCTGACCTCCCGGGAGGAGTCGTGAGCAAGTCCCCCACCCGCCTCGCCCCGGCCCTGTGGCTCACCCTCGCCACCGTCTTCGCCGGCCTGCCCGTCCTGTGGATGGTGCTGACCTCCTTCCAACCGCTGGAGGACCTGGTCGGCAACGGACGGCACCTGCTGCCGGAACACCTGACCGCCGACGCGTACCACGAGGTCACCTCGCAGTTCCCGTTCGGCCGGTGGTTCGTCAACTCCCTGCTGGTGGCAGGCGCCGTGGTCGCCGGGAACCTGGTGTTCGACACCCTCGCCGCCTACGGACTCGCCCGGATCCGCTTCCGCGGCCGGCAGGCCGTCCTCACCCTCATCCTCGCCACCCTGATGATCCCCACCCAGGTCATCCTGGTCCCGCTCTACCTGGTGATGCGCGACCTCGACTGGATCGACACCTACTGGGCGCTGATCATCCCCTTCCTCGCCAGCCCCACCGGCATCTTCCTGCTGCGCCAGCACTTCATCACGCTGCCCGTCCAGCTCGACGAGGCCGCCGCCATCGACGGCGCCGGACGGCTGCGCACCCTGGTCAGCATCCTGCTGCCCAACTCCTGGCCGGCCCTGGGCACGGTCGCGGTACTGAAGTTCATGTGGACCTGGGGCGAGTTCGCCTGGCCCTCCCTGGTCACCAACGACGAGATGCTGCGCACCCTGCCCGTCGGACTGGCCCAGTTCCAGAACCAGTTCGCCCCCCGCTGGGATCTCCTGATGGCCGGCTCCGTGCTCGCCGCGATCCCGGTGGTCCTCGCCTTCGTCCTGCTGCAGCGGACCTTCGTCCGCGGCCTCACCGGTGGAGCGGTGAAGGAGTAGCGGGACGAAAACCCCGGTCCGAGTCGGGCGGACCGGCTGAGTTCGCGGGCCCGGCCGATGCCAGAGGGGGCATCGGCCG
>NZ_JBSGFD010000179.1:0-17576 GCF_053603215.1 Kitasatospora sp. NPDC004240
GCCACCGTCCTGAACCCGAGCCGACAACATCCGGCGGTTTCGGACCCTGACGCCGCCACCACGAGCCGACCGACATCACGAGTTCAAGTTCAGTACTTCGCCAGTTCTTCCCGAAGGGCACCGACCTGTCGCGATGGAGTTCGAAGGAGCTCGAGGCCGTCGCCCGAACACTCAACACCGGGCCCCGCAAGACACTCGCCTGGCGAACCCTGACGGAAGCCCTCGATGATGAACTACTCTCGCTCCAGGCAAGCGGTGTTGCGACGACTCCTTGAACCCAAGGAGTCACTCGGGATCGTCCTGCGGGCCCAACGCGCCGGCGATGTCGTCCTGAGCCGGCCGGTGTTCGTCTCCCCCGCCTGGGCGGAGCACTGCACCCGCACGAAAGGCCGCGTACCCGACGCGGAATGGCTCGACCGGCACTGGTGACCCCCGCACACGGCATGGCCCCGAGACGGCGGACGGCGCCCTCGCTGACATCCCGCCCTGCCGCCTCGGCGGGTCCGCCGCCGACCAACGGGCGCTGCCGCCGTAGGCCGGACACCCGACGATCCCCGTAGAGGCGGCCCGCCTCCACGGTTGGCCATCGGCAAGCGCACCCGGCGGCCGTCGCCCGGCCACGGCCCGGCCTCCCGGAACAGGGTGCCGTCCGAGGCAGCCACCAGCACCCCGGCAACCCCGTTGGGCCCTGGGCACCTGCGCTCCCGCCGGCTCGCCCACCCTCCGCCTGAGCCCGAACGCCCCTGTCCGTCCCGCCCCCGCCACCTGCTCAACAAGATCGCCCACCGGCTGAGCCGGACCGGAACGCGACGGCGCCCGCGGCCTTCACCGACTGCGGCAACCACCAGGCCCAGGTCGCTACGCCCGGAAGCAAGTCAACCAGCGGCGCAGGCACAGCAGCTGATGCGGCACCGGGGCGGCCCACCGCCGGAGGCGGCCGGTGCGGGCCTCGAAGACACCGGGCCAGGCGCCCGCGACCGTGCACCGGAGCAGTTGTCGGGAACGCTGCCCCACCAAGCGATGACCACTTCCCCGACTGCCGCCGCTCGGCGGCCCCTCCACTGCCGCTACGACTCCGAGTGACTCTCCACAAAGCCGCGCGGCCGACGAGGCCGAGCACACCGCCCCTCGCCCGTATCGCCCGGAGCTGCGCCGACACCGGCGAGCGGCGATCAGCCTCCCGGCGATGCCCGGCCATGCGTCCGTCCCGGCCTCGGGATCAGAGGCGGCAAGGGAGGCGATCAGGCAATCAGTCGCCCGAGATCTCTCCTTCCCCCGCCGGCCGGGGCGGCCGGGGCGGGTTCCCTGGCCCACCGTCGGCTCCGGTGCCGGCGGCAGGGGCCCGAGGTCCCCGTCGACGACGGCCTCCGCGATCAGGGGGCGGTCCCAGAGGGCCAGGATCTCGTTCGCCAGGGCGATGGTCCGGCACGGGTCCTGATCGCCGCGCACCGTGATGGCGGCGGCCGACAGCCCGCGCGGGACGGCCCCGGCGTCGAGCAGGACACGCCAGTCCTCCGGGGCGAGTTCCACCGACGAGGTGCCGCCTTCCCCGCACCTGTACGGTCTGCCGAACGGCGGACCATCCGCGCTCGGCCCGTTGTAGGCAGCCGGGCCGGCCTGGCCGTGAGGAGGCGGACGGAAGCAGGTCAGGCTGTCAGCGTCCCAGCGCGTTACGGACCGCCAGTCCGTGGTGGCGGCGCAGTCGGCGTAGCTCCCACAGGGACAGGGTCGTGACGCTGGCGGGGGCTCCGAGGATGAAGAGCGCCCGGGCACCCGGAGGGACCTGGGGGTAGGCGCCCGTGACAACGTCGAGGAGCGCCATCTCCCAGACCAGGACGCAGGCAAGGATCGGCGGAACCACCTCATGGATGTCGGCGGTACGGAAGACGTGTACGAGCGACAGACCTACGCCGTAGAGGGCGAAGCCGAGCGACCATAGCCACAGCATTGCGATGACGATCCTGCCCGGCAGTCCGACGGCTTCCCGGAGCCCGGCCAACTCCGGCGCCATCGCGAGCCCGGAGGCTCCCATGGATGCCATGATGGCCGCTACCGCGCCGAGTGGGCGCAGGGCCCGCCGCAGATAGACGCGCCGCAACCCGCCCCGCGCGGCAGCCACGAAGACGCCGACCACCACGGGGAGGGTGCAGACCAGCACCAGAACGCCGATCCAGCTCTGGTTGAGGCGCTCACCCGCCATGGCCTTGACGTCGTCGGCGCTGACGATGGTGTTGTAGGTGAACATCAGGCCCACCCAGGCGACGAGTCCCAGTACGGTCCGCCACAGTTGAAGCTTGCGGACCGCCGGATCATCCACAACACCGGGCCGCGAAGGACGGAAGGTCCGCTGGGCGGCGTAGAACGGATTGCGGACACCGCGCAGAACCTTCCGACCTCGCGACGGGTCGGCCTGTGGTGGTGGCGGAATCAGCCGATGGGGTGGCGCGTATCGGGATCCCGGCGGAGGGACGGGCCGCACGAACGGATACCCCATCGGTGCCGTGTACGGGGATCCCGGCGGCGGGACCGGGGGGTTGCCTGGGCCCCCCATCGGTGGCCGACTGCCCGTACCGCCCACTGGGCCCCCGTAACCGCTCATGCAACGCCCCCTGTCGACCCTGTCGATGGCGCGCATCGTAGTCGGCCGCTGATGACCGCCAGCGGCATCCCGTCTTCGCCACTACTTGCCACCACCTTCACCGAGGGCGCCAGCCGCCGCCTCCAGCACGCCACCGCGCCCCACTCACGGTGCATCACCATCATCACGGACCGGTGGCCGTTACGGGTCCGGAACCGGGAGAGCCGGGCGGGGTGGTGGGCCGTCCGATCGGACAGTGGGGCCCGCACGACCTGGAGGTCCACCCTGCCCGGACCGCAACCGGGGCCGCGGCGGGTGCGCGGCAGGAGCGGGCCTTGCCCGGCTACGTCCCGCGCACCCACGACCGCGACCTCGCCGGGGTTGTACGCGATGCGGCCCCCGGCCCGGCATCGCATGGCAGGCGGATTCGGCCGTGCGTGACGCCCTACCCGGCCCTGTGGTGTCGGCAGCGCGGTGCCTTCTTCTCCCTGGTCTTCGGCCTCCGCGGTACCTGGATGGCAGGCCTGGATGATCTCCTTGACTCGATCGTGTGCAGGGCGTCATTGTTCCGGGGCGTAGATCACGCGCCGACAGATTCTGGGAGTGTCCGTCACCGTGAACATGAAGCAAGCCGCGGGCGCGGCCGCCGCGGTCCTTGTCCTTGCCGTCACCGTTTCCGCTTGTGGTGGGACGGAGGAGGGCACGGCGTCAGCGGCATCGCCGTCGGTGGCGCCGACACCGACGGAGCGGCTGGAGTCGATGACGGGGACAATCATCATCCAGCAGGCACAAGCGGATTTCGCGAAGGTGACCTCGGTGAAAATGACGGGGTTCGAGATCGGCAAGGACGGCAAGAGCACCTACACCCTGACCGCTGACCGCCAGGGCAACTGCGCCGGGTCCTTCAGTACCGACGGCCATGGTGGCGCGGAGGTGATCCGAAGCAACGGTCAGCTCCTGCTGAAGATGGACGCTCAGATGCTCACCAAGGTGGTGAGTGCAGAGGCGGCCCAGCGGTTCAAGGACAGTTGGATCAAGTTCCCCAGGACGGAAACCCTCGGCATCATCGGCCAGCTCTGCGACCTCAACAGCGTGCCGCTGTTCGGTGACGGCACATCCGCCGAGGACGTGATGTCGAACGGTGCGGACGTGGTCGGCGGGAAGAAGGTCGTGTCGCTGTTCAGCACGGCTCGCCAGAGCCCGGGGTACACCGGGGAGGTGGCTGCGGAGGGGCCGGTGCTGCCGGTACGGCTGACGCACATAGACGAGGACGTCGAGGTGAACTTCTCCGACTGGAACGCGGGCCCGGTCAAGGTCACGGCGCCCCCCGCCGAGCAGGTCGTCGACAGCGGGACGGCCCTGAAACGGTAGTCACGGGCGGCTCTCGAGACACACCGAGGGTTTGGCTGCTGGTCCGACTCCGGGGGCCGAGACGCGAGGGCTGCGCCCCGCCAGGTCGATCTGGCGGGGCGGAGCCGGTTCGTGCGGGTCGTACGGGTGTGGTGTCAGGGGGTGCGTTCGGGGGTGATGCTCCAGAGCTGGTTGTTCTGCGGGCCGGGGCAGTTCCAGATGCCGATGCGGGTGCCCTGGTCGGTGGCCCATCCGGGCAGTTCGAGGCACCTGCCGGCGGGGTTGTCGGCGTCGACGGTGGCGGGCAGGAAGATGCGGCCGTCGGGGCGCACGGCCCACTTCTGGCCGGTGGCGCCGGTGCACGTGGCGAGGACCACGCGGGTGCCGTTGCCGAGGGCGTTGTCCTGGGTGGACAGGCAGAGGCTTCCGGCGCGGACGGTGCCGTCGGTGGCGAGGTTGAAGCGCTGGTTGGGTGTGTTCCAGCAGCCGTAGATCGCGAGCTCGGCGCCGGCATGCGGGCCGCCGACGGCGTCCATGCACTGCCAGCTCACCAGGTTCGGGTGGATGGAGACGCTGGCGTCGGCGTGGCCGAGGAACTGCCAGTCGTTGAACCCGTCGGTCTTGTTCTCGGTGCCGGTGCTGCTCTTGCCGGGGAAGACGGTGATGGCGTTGCTGGTGTTGATGGCCCAGAGGTCGGGGCGGCCGTCGTTGTTGAGGTCACCGGCACCGACCTTGGGCTGGGCCGCGGTGGTCCAGTTGGCGCCGGTCAGGATGGGGACGCCTGCGGCGGGCTTGGTGAGGGCCGTGTAGTCGACGGTGGGGACCCCGAATTCGTCCTTCTTCCAGGTGAGGGGGTAGGCGTAGATGGTGCCGTTGGTGCGGTGGCGTGCCCAGACGGTGGTCTGGTTGGTGGTCTCGGTGGTGTCGGGCACGGTGGTCGCGCCGTTCGCCGCGCCGGGGTTGAGGATCTCGTAGTCGGCCCAGGAGCTGCCGTCGGTGGTGGGGATCAGCTTGGCGGGGGCGCTGACGTCGTCGGCGTCCCCGGGGGCGAACAGGTAGAGGCCGGTGCCGGAGGCGGTGGTCTCCACGGTCAGCAGGGAGGTGCGGCTCATCATGACGGTCTTGGCCGGGTTCGCCGGGTCCTTGGCGGTGGCCTGTCCCTCGGGGGTGCCGATGGCCACGACCTGGGTGGTGTTGGACCAGTCGCCGGTCTGGTAGGCCGGGCACGGGACGTGGGTGTCGATGGTCTCGCATGTGGCGGGGCGGGTGACGACACCGGGGGTGAGGGTGTCGAAGCGGCCGGTTCCGTCGTTGGTGACCACGTACAGGTGCTTCTTGAGTTCCTGGTTCGTGGTGTTGTGCGCGATGAGCTGGTCGACGGCCTGGCCCTCGGTCAGGGTTCCGTGGTGGCTGACCTGGTAGTCGGCCCAGGTGACACGGTACTCGCGGTTTCCGGGAGCGGCGGCGGCCGGGGCGGCGAGCGAGGTGGAGGGGTCGACGCTGCCGCCGATGATGCGCAGGTCGCCGTTCTTGTCGGGGACGACGATGTCGGGCTTCTGGTCGTTGTCGACGTCGCCGAACAGGGGCTGAGTACCGGGTTCCCACGGGACGTAGAAGTTGTAGACGGCCGGCTGGCTGTAGTTGCCGGCGTTGTCCATCGCCCAGGCGTACACCGTGTTGGTGCCCCATTGGCGGGGCTGATGGGTGAAGGTTCCGCCCGGGGCCAGGGTGCTGTTCGGGTCGCAGCGCCAGCCGACGACGGGGGTGGGGTCGCTGCTCACCCGGATGCAGGCGATGCCGGAGGCCTGGAGGCCCTGGCCGGGGGCGGGGTCCTCGGCGTTGACGGTGAAGGTGCCCGTGCCGTTCATGTACTTGGTCGGGCTGGGGTTGGGGGTGCCGGAGGGCGGGAAGTCGGTGGAGCTGATGCTCACCCGGGGGTTGGTCCTGTCGACGCGGAAGTAGCACCAGGCGGTCATGGGCGAGGTGAGGATCTCGTCGGTCGCGCGTGCCGTCCATCCGTACTGGTGGCCGTCGGCCAGTGAGCCGACGCTCATGGACGGGCCGGGATTGTTATTACTTCCTCCCCACGAGCCCGGCTTGGCGCTGAAGTTGGGGTCGTTGTCGTCCCACAGGTGATAGCCGGTGTACAGGTTCTGGCCGGCCGGGGAGTAGCTGTTGGCGGTGAGGTAGATGTCCTGGTTGCTGTTGATCCAGCCGGGGTTGTCCCAGGGGTTGGTGCCGCCGCTGGTGCAGGGGGCCTGGGTGTTGCTGCCGGCGAAACCGGGGGTGGGGCTGGTGTGCGGGCCCCAGATCGTGGGGGTGACGTCGTAGGTGGTGGTGATGCTGGGGTTGTTGGCGATGTGGTGGCGATAGGCCTTCTCCCACTCGCTGCCCTGCGGGGCGATGCCGACCGTCCACCAAGGCCACTTGCCGGCGATGGCCTGCTTCATCATGTCGGTGACGTCGATGGCGAGCGGGCCCGTACCGGTCAGCGGCTGGCCGTTGACCGCCGGGCAGTTCTCCATGACGACGTTGCCGTTGGTGCCGCACGGCTGGTTGTTCCAGCTGGTGTGCTCGTGGATCGGGCTCGGCGCGGAGTACACGACGAAGGGCGTGTTGGTGCCGGGGCTGGAGGCGCTGGTGACCTGCGCGTTGAGTGTGGAGCTGAAGATCGTGGGCGGCTGCTCGGCCCATTGCGACTTGGTGTACAGGACCGGGTTGATGCCGAACTGGAAGTAGGCGCGCTGGCGGCCCTCGACTCCGCAGTCCAGCTTCGGGTCGCTGCTGTGGTATCCGCAGTAGCCGGTGGCGAGGTTGGACTTCTTGTTGAAGTTCTCGGCCGTCTTGTAGTTCTCCTGGACCTCCACCGAGCCCTGGACGGAGCTGGTGGCGGCGATCAGTGACGGGTCCAGGTACCAGGGGCCGGTGCCCTCGCCGAGGGCGTTGTGGTCGGGGGTCAGCTCGATCGCGGTGGGGGTGACCTTGGTGGCCATGGCGGCGACGTTCGCGCCGTCCCCCGGCTGCTCGGCACTCGAGGGCGTCCCCTCGCCGCCCTCGACGGGCGCCGCCGCGGGGGCGGCGGTCAGCAGGGTGCGAACCGCCGAGCGGGAGGCCCTCTGCTCGGTGGCGCCCGCGGTGGGCTTGGTGGAGTCCCACTGCAGCGGCGCGGGGGCGCGGAAGCGCGCCGCGCCGCTCTCGTCGGTGACGGTGATCGCACCACTCGCGTCGGCCGCCACCGACAGGCCGTTCGCCGTGATGGGGAACGTGAGGGACTTCAGCGCCGGGCTCTCGGCGGCCTCACGGGTGCGCACGATGAGCACATCGCGCCACCCGCCCGGGGACAGCGCGGTCAGCTGCAGGTCCACGCCGGGCAGGACGTCACTGTAGGTGGCGCTCGCCCCGTCCAGAACGGGCTTGGGCAGCGGGAACGGGGCGCCGACCGACAGGCTCTTGCCGTCGCCGGTGGTCACGGTCGCCATCGGCCCGGTGCCCCCGCCCGAGAACGTCAGCCCGGTGCTCGCGACGGCGGGGCTGAGCGTACCGTTGCCGTTCGCCCGCAGCGTCGCGTCGAGGTCCGCCCAGGCGCCGCCCTGCTTGGTACGCACCTCCTGGGCGTGCTCGGTGCCGGTCAGGGTGCCATCAGGGTTCGCGACGGTCCGGGACGTCTGGGTAGTCAGGGCATCGACCGTGGCCGGCATGCCCGTCGACCTGGCCTTGGCGATGGCGTCGAGCACGGCCTGCTGCTCGGGCGTGCGCGCAGGGGCGGGTCCCTGGGGCACGAGGGGGCCGAAGCCGCCTGACGGCCCGTGAGTGGGGTCCGCGGCGGGGGCTGCCAGCGCGGCGGGCGCCGCGAGCAGACCTGCGGTCAGAAATGCGCCGGATGCGAGTGCCGTAAGACGGATGGCACGCCCGCGTATCAGCGGCGCTGGAAGTGGAAGTCGGCCTGTGACGGCCCATGATGTGTCGGCCATGGCTGCTTGGTGGGTTCCCTCCCGGTCGGAAGACACGGCTGCTGCGTGCCTGCTTCGATGGGGAACGATGTGGCCTGAGCTGCGGGTACGTCAAACAGGAAACGATCTCGTACTGAGATGTCCGGGTATGTGGCGAGTCCCGAAATCAAGACTTCATAAACATCTCCCTCACTACCTATCAGTAGATGGGTTCGTGTCAGATGCTTCACATATCGTCACCCCGACCTGACACGTCCTCATTCGTTGACGTCGTGTCTATCAAACCCTGAGGAGATGTGACGATGTTTTGGCCTGCCCGAATACGGGCCGGGAGAGGCGCGGGGAGCCGATGGCGCTCACCCGTGATCGCGGCCATGGTCGCCCTGGCGATGACCGGAGCGGTGGTCCCGCCGGCAGCGGCGTGGACGTTCCCCACCCCGGAGGGAGAGATCTGGACTCCCTCCGGCACGCCGCTCGGCGACGGGGCGCCTTCCGTCAAGGGCGCGGACGCCAAGCCGCCGGCAGCCCCGGCGGCGAGCCCGCCCGCAGGCTGGACGCCGAAGCCCGCCGCACCGGTGGTCACGGGCACCGAGACGGTACAGATCGGCGCGGACAGCGCAGAAGCCCAGGCGGCCCGAAGGGCCACCGGCGGCGCCTCACCCGCCTCCGGCGGGGCCACCGGCGTCCGGGCGGGCAAGCTCGCGGTCAACGTCGCACCCGGTAACGGCAAGGGCAAGGCCGCCGAGACCGTGACCGTCGAGGTCACCGGCCAGGACAAGGGCCGCGCCGCCGGTGTGGACAGCCCGCTGATCTCGCTCACCGACGCGGGCACGCCCGCCACGCAAGGCCGCACCGCGGCGGTCACGCTCGACCTGAAGGCCCTGCAGGCCGGCGGCTGGGCCGACCGCGCCCGCCTGGTTGCGCTGCCCGCGTGCGCGCTCACCACCCCCGAGCTCCCCGAATGCCGCACCAAGACGCCGGTGTCCTCGACGCCGGACGGCAAGGGACTCGTCACCGCCGAACTCACCCTGCCCGGGGCGCAGCAGCCGAAGGACACTGTTCCGGCCTCGCACGGCACGGGCGCAGGCGGGTCGGGTGTGGTCAAGGCCTCGTTCACCGAGGCCTCCATCCGGGCGTCGGCGTCTTCTGCCGGCACGGCTGCGAGCGCGCCCATGGTGCTGGCCTCCGAGCCGGCTCCTTCCGGTGGCGGCGGAACCTACACCGCCACCTCGCTCTCCCCGTCCGCGGCGTGGACGGCCGGATCGAATGCCGGCAACTTCACCTACGGCTATCCGATCCAGGTGCCGCCGGCCCTCGGCGGTGCCGCGCCCGGGATATCGCTCGGCTACAACTCCGCGGCGGTCGACGGCAAGACGTCCGCGACGAACGCGCAGTCGTCGTGGATCGGTGACGGCTGGAACCTCGAAGCGGGCTTCATCGAGCGCTCCTACAAGAACTGCGCCAAGGCCGGTATCACGGGATCGGCCGACCAGTGCTGGGGCGGCCAGAACGCCACGCTGTCCCTGGGAAGCCGCTCGGGCACCATCGTGCGTGACGACACCACCGGTGTCTGGCACCTCCAGGGCGACGACGGCTCGAAGATCGAGCAGCTCACCGGTGCGCCCAGGGCGGCCGGCGACGTCGACTACCGGGACATGGAGTACTGGCGGATCACCACGCCGGACGGCACCGAGTACTACTTCGGGCGCAACCACCTCCCGGGCGGCGACGGCAGCGACCCGGCCGCCAACTCGGTGCTGAGCGTTCCGGTCTACTCCCCCAACAGCGGCGATCCCTGCTACAGCTCGGGCGCGGGCACGGGTTCGTGGTGCCAGATGGCCTGGCGCTGGCACCTCGACTACGTCGTCGATACCCGCGGGAACCTCACCACGTACAGGTACGCCACTGAGGGCAACAAGTACAGCCGCGGCGGCGCTCAGAACGGGGGCAATGGCACTCTCACCGACTACCAGCGTGCCGGTAATCTGAAGGAGATCGGCTACGGCCAGCGCTTGGAGGAGCAGAAGGCCTCCAAGGGTGCCCTGAACCCCGCGGCGAAGGTCGTCTTCACGGCCGAGGAGCGCTGCAAGCCCTCCGGTGCGATCACCTGCGCCGAGGAGCAGCGCACCGCGGCGAACGCGGACTTCTGGCCCGACGTGCCGATCGACCAGATCTGCACCGGCAGTCCCTGCACCAACTACGCGCCGACCTTCTTCACCACCAAACGTCTGACCGGCATCACCACCCAGGTCCGGGACGGTTCCGCCTACCGCGACGTCGACAGCTACGCGCTGAACCAGTCGCTGGCCGACCCGGGTGACGGCACCAAGCGGACCCTGCAGCTCGACTCGGTCCAGCGCACCGGCTCCAACGGACAGGCACCCATCACGCTGCCCGCAGTCACCTTTGGCTACACGATGATGCCCAACCGGGTCGACGGCTTGGTCCCCGCAGCGCCGATGTTCATGCGTCCGCGCATCCGTGAGATCACAACGGAGACCGGCGGGACGATCAACGTCATCTACACCAACCCCGAGTGCTCCCGCGTCGCCGGCCGCATGCCGGCTTCCGAAGACTCCAACACAATGGCCTGCATGCCGGTCAAGTGGTACCTGCCCGGCCAGTCCTCCCCCGACCCGGTCAACGACTGGTTCAACAAGCCGCTCGTGCGCACCATCACCGAGCAGGACAACGTCGTCAGTCCCTCGGTCAACAAGGTCACCGAGTACACCTACAACGGCGGCGCCGCCTGGCACCGCAACGACGCCGAGTTCACCGACCCCAAGACCCGTACCTGGGACAACTTCCGCGGCTACCAGTCGGTGACCACCACCGGCGGCAGCGGCTCGGAGTTCGAGGCCCCCAAGACCCAGCAGACCGTCACCTACCTGCGCGGCATGGACGGCGACTACCTCGCCAACGGCACCCAGCGCGGCGTCCAGGTCGCCAGCCCCCTGGGCGGGACGGTCACCGACAGTGACTGGATCAATGGGCTGGCCGTCGCCACCGAGGTCTTCGACAAGGCCGGCGGCGCCGTCCAGGCGATCTCCGGCAACACCTACAGCGGCCAGCAGGTCACCGCGACCCACACCCAGAGCGCGGGCGCACCGAAGATCTACGCCCGCTACGCGGACTCGCAGACCACCGCCATCTCGAAGGCCAAGCTGGCCGACGGCAGCTGGCGCACGGTCACCGGCGTGACGACCACCGACCCCGCGTTCGGCAACCGTGTGAAGTCGGTCAACGACAAGGGCGACGGCACCGCCGCCACCCCGGAGACCTGCACCACCACGAGCTACGCCACCAGCACGAACCCGATGCTGCTGGACCTCGTATCCGAGCAGACAACGGTTCAGGGTGCGTGCGACACGACACCGACTGCGGCCAACACCGTCTCCGGCAGCCGCGTCCTGTACGACGGCAAGCCGCTCGGCCAGGCAGGCGGCGGCAGGGCGACCAGCACGCAGGTGCTCGACCGCTACGACACCGGGGGAAACCCCCTCTACGTCCACGCCGGCAGCGCGACCCACGACGTCTACGGCCGCAGCCTGACGACATCGACGACGGACGGATCCGTCTACGACCGCTCCGGCGCGCAGGTCACCGGCCCGCAGGTCACCCCCGCCGTCACCACGCTCGCCTACATCCCCGCCTCCGGCACCCTACCCACCCAGGTCACCACGACCGGGCCGATGGGCACAGGCTGGAGCACCACCGTCACCCAGGACCCCGCCCGCAGCTCACCGCTGACGAGCACGGACCTGAACGGCCGTGTCACCACGGCGCAGTACGACGCCCTGGGCCGCGTCACCAAGGTCTGGGCTCCCGACCGGCCGACCAACCAGAACCCGAGCAAGAAGTTCACCTACTCGGTCAAGGGCACCGCGGGCCCGTCCGCGGTCACCAGCGAGTCCATCCGGGAGGACAGCGGATACTCCGCGACCGTCGCCATCCTCGACGGCCTCGGACGCCCGCGCCAGAGCCAGAGCACCAGTGACGCCAAGCCCACCGGCCGTCTGATCACCGACACCGTGTACGACTCGCACGGGTGGGCGATCAAGACGTCGTCCCCGTACTACGAGCAGTCGTCCTTCCCCATCGAGTCGGTCTTCGCGCCTGTCGGCGACGGCCAGGTCCCCGGCCAGATGTGGAACACCTACGACGGCCAGGGCCGCATCAAGCGGGCCGAGTTCCGCTCCAACGGCAACCTGCAGTGGGCCACCACGACCGCCTACCCGGGCGCCGACCGCGTCGACGTCACCCCGCCGGCCGGGGCATACCCGACCTCGACCGTCACCGACGCCCGGGGCCGCACCGTCGCGCTGTGGCAGTACCGCACCCCCACCGCGACCGGCAACGCCGCGGACGCCGACGTCACCACCTACGCCTATACCCCGGGCGGCCAGACGTCCCGGCGCACCGACTCCAGCGGGAACGCATGGAGCTACGGCTACGACCTGCGGGGCCGGCAGGTGTCCGCGTCCGACCCGGACACCGGCACCACCCAGACGTTCTATGACGTCAACTCGCGGATCGACCACACGGTCGACGCCAAGGGAGGCACCCTCGCCTACAGCTACGACCTGCTGGGCCGCAAGACCGGCCTCTACAACGGCAGCGTGACGCCGGGCAACCAACTCGCCTCCTGGACCTACGACACCCTCCTGAAGGGACAGCCCACCTCCTCGACCCGCTACGTCGGCGGCGCGTCCGGCCCGGCCTACACCAAGGCCGTCACCGGCTACGACACCTCCTACCGGGTGCTCGGCACGTCGGTCACCATCCCCTCGGCCGAGGGGGCACTCGCCGGGACCTACACCACCGGCAGCACCTACACCCCGGTGCTGGGGGCGCCGAAGACCCTCACCATCGCGGCAGCCGGCGGGCTTCCCGCCGAAACCGTCAGCTACGGGCGCACCGTCACCGGCCTGCTCACCTCCTCCATGAGCCAGAGCAAGTCCGTGGTCGCCTCCATGGCCTACGACGCGCTCGCCCGACCGACCCGCACCACGGTCGGCCAGTACGGCACGCAGGTGGTCTCCACCCTGCAGTACGACTGGGCCACCGGCCGGGTGATCAACTCCTTCATCGACCGGCAGACCGGCACCGCCTCCGTCGACCAGACCAGCTACACCTACACCCCTTCCGGCCGGATCACCTCCGCCACCACCGTCCAGAACGCCTCCGCCACCGACACCCAGTGCTTCACGCATGACCACCTGGGCCGGCTGACGAGCGCCTGGACCGACACCGGGGGCGTGTCCACCATCGCCGACTGGACCGACTCCTCCGGAACGATCCACGGCACCGGAAGCTCCACCACCGTCGCTGGCATCGGCAACTGCAACAACGCCAACGCACCGGCTATCACCGGCCCCGGCGGACTCACCGTCGGCGGTCCCTCCCCCTACTGGAACACCTACACCTACGACGCCACCGGCAACCGCACCGGCCACGTCCAGCACGACATCACCGGCAACACCGGCAACGACACCACCACCACCCAGGCCTTCCCGGCCGCCAGGAGCGTCAACACCCCCACGACCGCGCCCAACACCGGCGGCGGAACCGGCGGGCCCCACGCCCTGCTCACCTCCACCGCAACGGGCCCCGGCGGCACCAAGGCCGTCACCTACCAGTACGACGCCAAGGGCCGCACCACCTCCATCACCGACACGGCCGGCACCGCCACCCTGACCTGGAACGGGGAGGACAGGCTCGAGTCCCTCACCAAGACCGGGCAGGCCGCAGCCACCACCTACCTCTACGACGCGGACGGCAACCAGCTCATCCGCCGCAACCCCGGCAAGACCACCCTCAACCTGCCCACCGACGAACTGGTCCTCGACACCGCCACCGGCTCGATGACCAACACCCGCTCCATCGCAGCCCCCGGGGGCCTGACCTACACCCGCGTCACCGCCCCCATCGGCGGCGGCCGCGTCCTCATCCAGGCCGCGGACCCCCACGGCACCAACAACCTCCAGATCAACACCACCACCGGACTGCCCGTCACCCGCCGCCCCTCCGACCCCTTCGGCAACCCCCGCGGCACCCAGCCCGCGGCCAGCGCCTGGGCCGGCACCAAGGGCTTCGTCGGCGGCACCAAGGACGACACCACCGGCCTCACCAACCTCGGAGCCCGCCAGTACGACCCGAACACCGGCCGCTTCATCAACCCCGACCCACTACTCGTCGTAGAGAACCCACAACAATGGAACGGGTACGCCTACAGCAACAACAACCCAGTCAACGCGAGCGACCCTGACGGCCTGGCACTCCACGAGTGCGCGGCCGGTCTGTACACCTGCTCCTCCGGTGGTACTCGTCCTACCGGGGACGGCGTAAACTACTCCGCAAAGGTCGAACAGAATTCCCGAGACCAGTTCTACCACGGCCTCTATAGGATTGTTTACGAGCTGACCGGAAAGACGGTATCGGAGCTCTACTCGCAAGGAAAGAAGAAGAGCCCCGAGCGGACACTCGGAAGCTGCGGAGGGGTCCAGCAGTTCAACCCCGACTGCGCACAGTTCTACAATAAGCAGCAGAACACCGCAGAAATCCCCGACCTCCCCCAGAGCGAAGGACTGACGGGATGGCGCTGGAGACTTGCAAATGCTTCATATAAAACCGGTATCATCTCGGGAATGACCGGCGGGTCAGGGCTGGGCCTCACAGTAAGGGCGGGCGGCGGGATCAGAATTGGCGGCTTTGGCGACAACACGCCCGCCAGTGTTCCTGATGGACTCACCCTTGAGAGGTTCACAACACTCAGCAAGACCGTCCGAGAAGGAACCAGGCAGTTCGGAGATGACCTTGACATCGTAATTCAGGGAAGTCGAGCCTGGGGAAATTCTGGCGCACGATCAGACCTCGATATCGGAATTCGCGTATCACCTGAGGAATTCGACAGGATCATCGTTCAGAGGTTTCGCCAGCCCAACGCCGGCAGCTCAAAAGAAAGAACCATGAACCATGCTATCGCAACTGGAAAGATTCAGTCCGGAGAGGTCGGCCTAAGTGGGTTGAGGAAGACTCTGCAATCACAGATTGGAATGGATGTAGATATTTCCATAATTCGCGAAGGCGGCCCGTTCGACAGCTCTCTAACCCTTCAGGTGCCATAGAATGCCCATTGACTCCATCTTTTGCAAGATCTACGTGACGGGCCTGCGAGAGAGCACCGTCACAGAACTCCTCGAAATCCAGTTCGGCACGACACTCTCCGACGCGGGAGCCTGCATCGACGGCATCGAGGTCGAGGTCAGGAGGAATCCGGATTCATTCATGCCCGGAGAGCCAAGTGATTTCGTCCTCTGGCCCCTGATGATAGAAATTGAAGCGGGCCAAGATAACGAGGATCGAGTTATCGATGAAACTTCCAAGATAATTAAGGTCATATGGGAGAATTCTGGCCAGGCAGTCGCCTCCTGCGACTTCGAGGATAGGCTCCCATGGTCGGGAGGGGTCGACCGAGTAGGCTAGTCATAATTAGCTAGTCAGAACTTCACAAAATCCATCGAGATCCCCCACCACCCTCGGCCAAGCTCACTCCCCCGAGGCTAGTCGGCTAATCGATACAATGCAGTTCTGCTGCTCTTCGCCCCGCTGGATTCATCCAGCGGGGCGAAGAGCAGCCAAGCGATGAGGCCTGACTGGGCGTTTCGTCCCTGGCTTCGGAGTAGGGCCTCGGCAAAGTGGTGGGATGCCCGTTTTGATCACGTGAGCCCGAGGAGAGCAAGTGGGCGCTTCGGGTCGCGAGCGTTGCGTCGCAGGGCGGGGGCGATGCCGTGGATTCCTGCGAGGCGGATAGCGCCGATGGTGAGGTTGCGCCAGGTGGCCATCGCTCGGGGTGCGTTGCCGGTGCGGAGCTGGGAGGCGTCCTCGTTGAGGGTCACGTCGCGGATGTGGTGAAGTGCCTCGATGGACCAGTGGCCGCGGATCAGGGCGGCGAGCTGGGTGGGGGTGGCGCGGTCGGCGGGCAGGCCGGTGACCGCGTAGACCGTCTTGATGGTGACCTTGCCGGTCCTGCGGTTGACGTGGCGGCGCTTGAGCTGGATCGCCTGGCGGGCGTGCGGAAAGAGCAGGTTGTTCACGGTGGCGACCTTGATCCGGCGGATCTCGCCCCGCCCGTGGCCGCCCTCACGGGTGCGTCCCTGCAGTGGGATCCGGTGCCAGGGAAGGGACTTGAGCTGCTTGCGGAGCTTCTTCCGGTTGCCCTTGAGGATCACGATGTAGTGCGCGGACCGGTCCGCGACCAGGTAGTCGGCGTGCTCGCGCCGGGTGTGCAGCGCGTCGCTGGTCACCACCGCGCCCGCGAGGCCGGCGACGGTGTCGAGCAGGGGCTGGAAGCAGGTGATCTCGTTCGTCTTCTCTCCGACGTCCAGCTGGGCGAGCCCGCTGCTCGTGGTGTGGTCGAGGGCGGCGAGCAGGTGGATCTTCCGGCCGCTCGCGCGGGCGGCACCGCGCAGGCTCTTGCCGTCGACCGCGACCGCGCGCAGTCCCTCGGCCGGGAGGTCCTTCGGCTGGCGGTCGGCGGGCCAGCGGCCCATCGCGCGGTCGAGCGCATCACCGTCGACCCTGGCCAGGACCCTGCGGATGGTCGCCTCGTCCGGCGCCGGATGGCATCCGGTCAGCGGATCGCGCCGGGCACCGAGTGCGTCGAGGACATCAGGCGGAACGTCGGCGGCACACTCGCGGATCGCCAGCAACGAGGTGGCGCCGGCCAGTACGGCAGTGGCAGCCAGGGCGAGCATGTACGACAAAGCGTGGCGCACCCCGCGGGGATCACGAGGATCGGGCACTTCGGCCAGGCGTTCCAGCAGTGCGGTTGCCGAATAATCATCCGCGCTGGTCATGCGGCGTGTTGGTACTCGTGGAGTGTGCCGCCGAGTCGGTCTCGTCAAAGGACCTCCAGCTGTGTAACGTGCCCTGGCGGGTTGATCGGTTCAGGTGGCAAGCGCAGGGGCGCGGCCTGCATCAGCGCTCGGTGTGGCCGGTGCCCGTTGTAGTGGGTCTCGAACTCACGGAGCGTGTGGAGGAGGTGGTGCTGGTTCCAGATCGAGGTGCGGTCCGAAAGCTCCCTGCGGCAGGTCTGTATCCAGCGCTCCATCAGGGAGTTCATCCGCGGCATCTGGATGCCGGTGGTGACCGTCTTCAGGCCGGCATCGGCCATCAGGGCGTCAAAGGCGGCGGTGAACTTCGAGTCGCGGTCACGGATCAGGAACCCGGCCGTGCTGCCCGCGTCCTCGATCTCCATGAGTAGGTTGCGTCCGAGCCGCACGATCCACTGCGCGCTCGGATGCGCGGTGGCGCCCGGGACCCGGATGCGCCTCGTCGAGTGCTCGACGGCGGCGAAGACGTACAGGCGCGCCCCGGTCGGCGTGCGGGTCTCGAAGAGATCGCAGGCGAGCAGGGCCTCGGCCCGGCTGCGCGGGAAAGCGGCCCAGGTCGTGCTCTGCCGCTCGGGCGCGGGCGGGACACCGTGCGCGCGGAGGATCTCCCGGACGGTGGAGGCGGCGACCTTGATGCCGGGGGCTGCGAGTTCACCGTGGATGCGCCGGTAGCCCCACGAGCTGTTCTCGCGGGCCAGGCGCGGGACCAGGGCGCGGATCGACCGGACGGTGGGCGGGCGCCCGCGACGCTTCGGTGTGCGGGTTGCGGTATGGCGCCGCTTGAGCAGGTCGCGGTGCCACCGC
>NZ_JBSGFD010000180.1:0-17315 GCF_053603215.1 Kitasatospora sp. NPDC004240
GCAGCGCCCGCCGTCCTTGGCGTGGTTCTTGCCGCAGGTGCCGCGGCACTGGCAGCGGCCGGCGGCGGCCGCGAGGACGGCCTGCCACAGGCCGCCGGTGTCGCCGAGCGGCGGGGTGCGGCCGCTCACGAGGCCCATCCCGTGGCCAGCTCGTCCCCCGTGATGGCCTCCACCACGGTGGTAGAGCCGGTGCTGCTGCCGCCGGCGCCGCAGAAGTCGATATAGGTCAGGCCCACGGTTCCTCCGTCCAGGAGACGAGGTGGAAGAGGTCGAGGACGTCGAGGGGCAGGGTCTCGACGGTGCCGTGCTCGTCCTGGGCGAGCAGGGCGGGCGGCTGGGTGGTGCGGGCGAGGATCCCGAGCGCGTACGCCGGGGCGTCGTCCTCGCCGATGCCGGGGAGCAGGGCCCAGACCTGGCCCGGGGCGGCGACGGCGAGCGGGTCGCCCGCCTCGACCCGCTCGCGGGCCAGACGCAGGGCGGCCGCCGGGGCGAGGCCGTCCATGGCCGTGAGCTGGCGGGCAAGCCTGTGGGTGTGGGCCGCGGTGCGATCGGGGCCGGCCACACGCAGGAGGGCGTTCATCGGGTGCCTCCGACGAGGTCCGTGACGAGGTGGGCGTGGGCGTTGGCGTGTGCGGCCAGGGCCTTGACGGCGGCCTTGGCCTCGCGGGTCATGACCGGGCCCGGACGGCAGGCGCTGGGCTCGGTGAGGATCCCGGCCGGGACGGGCACGAGCAGGGTGGCGGTGACGAGCAGCGCGGGACGGCCGGCGCTCTCCGGCTCGGGCTCGGTGAGGCACGGCCACCGCTCGTCCCCCCACACGGGCCGGGCGGCGGACCAGTCCGCCAGGCGCGCGGGCCGCTCGGCCAGGGCGCGGTGCCGCACGGGGACCTCGATGCGCAGCATCATCCGATAGTTGTCGGTGACGACCGGGACCAGGGCGGCGAGGTCGGGGCGGATGCACAGGTAGCCGGGGGCCATGACGGGGCCGGAGGCGATGCGCCAGGCGGCGACGGCGAACGAGGCGGCGTCCATCGGGGCGCCGTCGTCGAGGAGCTGGTCAGTGCGGGCGGCGAGGTACGCGCCATAGCGGGAGCGACCGTCGGAGGCACGCTCCCGGTCGTAGGTGTCGTCGATGACGACGAGCGTGGAGTCGTTGAACTCGGGCATGCTGGGGGTCCTGATCTCTGCGAGGGGATCGGATGGGCCCCGCAGCAGCCGGACGACCTTGCCGGGATGGCCGTCTGCTGCGGGGTTTCGTGCTGTCCGGCGCCGGGCCGCCTAGAACGGGGGCTCGTCCGGACCGCCGGCCGGGGCGCTGGCGCCCCAGCCGCCACCGGCAGCGGCCGAGAGCGGGGTGGCGGTGGACCAGGGGTCGGCCTGCGGGGCCGGGCCGTTTCCGCCGGGGCGGCTGGCCTTGGTGACCTTGGCGGTGGCGAACTTGAGGCTGGGGCCGATGTCCTCGACGTCGAGGCCGAGCATGGAGCGGTTCTCGCCCTCGGGGGTCTGCCAGTTGTGCTGGACGAGGCGGCCGGTGGCGACCACGCGCATGCCCTTGGTCAGCGTCTCGGTGGCGTGTTCGGCGATCTCGCGCCAGGCGGTGGCGCGCAGGAACAGCGCGGTGCCGTCGCGCCACTGGCCGGTGTTCTTGTCGTAGGTGCGCGGGGTGGAGGCGATGGTGAAGCGGGCCATCGCCACGCCGGTGTTGGTGAAGCGCAGTTCGGGGTCGTCGGTGAGGTTGCCGACGACGGTGATCGGGGTCTCTCCCACGGACACGGGGGCCTCCAGAGGCGCTGGGGTGTCGGGAGCGGGTC
Organism: Kitasatospora sp. NPDC004240; assembly: GCF_053603215.1. NCBI lineage: Bacteria > Bacillati > Actinomycetota > Actinomycetes > Kitasatosporales > Streptomycetaceae > Kitasatospora > Kitasatospora sp. NPDC004240. The sequence goes on from NZ_JBSGFD010000180.1 coordinate 1,812, forward strand.
TGCCCGTCCCCCGCACCACCCGGACCCGCGCCGCCGGCTGCGGCGGTGGTCCGGGCGGAACGGCGGTCGGCACAGGCCGGGTCAGGACGCGTCGGGGTCCTGGGCGAACTCGCAGGTGCCGTCGCAGTCGTAGTAGCCGCAGCCGCCGCACTCGGGGCAGTGGTCGTGCTCGACGGTGACGACGTCGCCAGCCTCGTCGTCCCAGACCTCGTCCTCGTAACCGCCGCCGGTGCCGTGGCAGCCCTCGCACATCTCGGTGTGGCCGGGCCGGGGGCCGGCGGCCTGCCCTTCCTTGGCGCGGCGCTGTTCGTCGGCGAGGTCGAGGGCGATCTCCGCCGCCTTCTCCTCCTCGCGGGTCGGGTGGTCTGCGTAGTCGAAGCCGTCACGCATGTCGCTAACTCCTGTTTCGTGAAGCTCAGTTGGCGGCGAGGAGGTGTTCGAGGCGGTAGGCCTCGGTCTCGTCGCGGGCAATGGCGGCGTCGTGGTCGGCGAGCCACCGGTGACTCTGGCGGTCGAGGCCGAGGTGGTGGCGGTTGCGGGCGAGGGTGCCGGCGGCGGTGGCAGGGCGGCCCATCTGGACGGCGTGGACGAGTTCGTGGACGAGGGTGGGCAGGAGCTGGCCCTCGTTGCGGACGGCGTCGGCGTGGAGCAGGACGAGGGCGTGGCCGTCGTGGGTGGGCACGGTCATGCCGGTGGACTCGTGTGCGGTGCGGCGCAGGTGCTGGGTCTCGCGCATGGCGCGCCACCAGGTGGGGTCGCCTCCGGTGGCGCGGATGACGGCGGGTCCCCACTGGCCGGGGTGGGTGAGGCGGACGAGGGTGGGCGGCATGGGCTCGCGCATGTGGCCGGTGACGAGGGCGGCGGCCTCGGGCAGCAGGCGGGCGGTCCTGCGGCGCAGGAGGTAGGGGCCGGCGGGGTCGAGTTCGAGGGTGCTGGTGGCGGGCACGGCAAGGGCCTTCCTGGTCAGCGACGGGTGGCGCGGGAGTGGGCGATGTCGAGCTGGCGGTGGACCTGGGCGCAGGTGCGGGTGGGGGCGTCGTTCCACTGGTCGACGGAGCGCACGGTCCGGTCCTGGGCGGTGAACTGCTCCATGAGGTGGCAACGGGCGTTCATGGCGGTTGCCTGGGTGCCGTATCCGGCGGCGAGGACGGCGAGTTGGGCGCCGAGAATGCAGGCGCGGCCGGTCTCGTCGAACAGGCGGCCCTGGGTCCAGCCGTGGACGGTGAGGTAGCGGGAGACGAGGCGCAGGTGGGTGGCGGTGTCGATCGGGACCGGGGCGGGGGTGCGGCGGCGGGCGCGGTCGAGGAGGGTGGGCCGGGGGCGGGTCATGCCGAGGTCCCAGGCGACGGGGGCCTGGCCGAGCGCGCAGATGGCGGGCACGGCGATGCGGGCGGGGGTGGGGAGGGCGGCGAGGTAGCGTTCGATCTCGCGGACGAGCTCGCCGCCGTCGGCCACGAACGCCAGGTCCGGCAGCAGGCTGGCGAGGGTGATGGTCATCGCGGGCCCCCGTGTCAGTGCGCGCCAGGCAGGGCGCGGACGAGGTTGGCGATGGCGTCGTTGATCGCGGGTGCGACGCCGGTGGAGGCGAGGTAGAAGCCGAACAGCGCGGCGACGAGCGCGCCGCCGACCGAGACGGCCTTGGCGCGCAGCATGACGGTCAGGACGGCGCCGAAGAACACGGCGGCGGACACGGTGAGGACCATGGGCGGACTCCCTTCCGGGAGGTCGGTTTGGGGTGGTTCGGGTGGCCCGGGGTGCCCTGACGGACCCCTGCCGGGCGGAGAAAACCGCAGGTCGCAGGGGTGCCGGTCGGCGGCGGACCCCTGCCGACCCCTGCCCGGAACGGGGTTCGGACGGCCGGGAGCGGCAGGGGTCGGGGCAGGGTCCGCAAGGCTGTGACCTGCGGGTTTCCCGGCGGCGGCAGGGGCCTGTCGGGGGTGTGAAGCGGGATGAATCAGGCGTGCGGTCAGTCGTTGGCGTCGAGGTCGGTGGCGGCCTTGCGCAGGGCGGCCAGCTCGAAGCCGCTGGGGCGGGAGCCGTCGGACAGGGTGATCCGGGCTGCCTCGACGGGGGCGCCGAGGTCGGCGAGCTGGGCCTTGAGGGTCTTGCCGGTGCGCGAGAGCCAGGCGGCCTCGGTCTCGGCGGGGCCGCGCCGGTAGCGGGCGGGGTCGACCGTGGCGAGGTGGGCGAGCAGGTCGGAGCTGGCGATGGCGCTGTGGCCGGTGGCCTCGGCGGCGGTGAGCATGTGGTCGAGGACGGTGCGGCGGATGACGGTGCCGAGGCCGTCGGGGCCGCCGGCGGCGGCGCTCACCCCGGTCAGGTCGGCCATGGCGGCCTCGACCGGGTCCTCGTGGTGGCCGGGCAGGCACCCGGCCGCCTCGCGCAGTTCGATACCGCGCTCGATGAGCGGCAGGATCTCGCCCGCGTTCTCGTCGATGAACAGCGAGCGGACCTCGATGACGCCGGTGTCGGGGGTGGTCAGCCACGCCCGGCCGCGGCTGGTCTTCTCGACCGGGATCTTGGACGCGTCGTAGCCCTGGCCGACCATGCCGTCACCGAGGACGACGTTGGACGCGCCGGGGGACTCCACGCGCATGGCCATGCGGGCGGCGAGGTTGCCGCGCAGGCGTGGGGTGACGATCTCCGCCTCGGGGTACTGGGTAGCCAGCGCGAGGACGATGCCGACGGCGGCACCGACGGCCGCGATCTGGGCGAGGAGTTCGGTGATCTCCTCCGCGTACTTGCCGCTCGGCCCGTTCTTGGCGGTGTAGGTGGCGAGTTCGTCGATGATGACCAGCTCGATGCCGCCGAGCCTGTCGATCAGCTTCTCGTTCGCCTTGGACAGGCCTGCCTCGACGAGGATCTCGGTGCGGCGGTTCATCTCCTCGACCATGAGGCGCAGGAACTTAACCAGCCGCCTGGGGTTGCGGCGCACGAACGTCGCGAGCGCGCGGGCGTGGGGAACGTACTCGCCGGCGCCCTTGCCGTCGAACAGCCGGATCCTCACCCGGGGGTCGAGCATCGCGGCGGCCAGAAGGTTGGCGAGTCCCATGCCCTTGCCGGAGCGGGTGGCCCCGGCGAACAGGAACGAGTAGTCCGACAGCGTCGGGCGCAGGACGTTGCCCCGCTTGTCGAACGCGAGCGGGAAGCCGTCGCGCCAGGTGTTCACGGACTTGGCGCGGCCGGCGACGAGCGGGTTGCGGCGGGTGGCAAGGAACGGGTCCTGCCCGCACGCCCAGACGGCCATGCGCCGCCCGTTGGAGCCGACCTGGCGGATGTCGAGGTTGGTGCGGTCGATGCCCATCGCGGCGGCGATCTCGTCGACCTTGTCGCGGGCCCTCTTCACCGTCACGTCCGGCAGGTCGATGACGGCGTGCCAGGCGTTCGGCACGGCCGGGTCGACGGCACACGGGGTGACCATGGCCAGGCGCTGGGAGTCGCCGATCACGCGAGCGGCCTTGAACGCCCGGTCGAGCATGGACTCGGTCATCGGGTCGCCGTCCGACAGGGAGCGCACGTCCGCGTCCCACCGGGTCTCACGGTCCGGGCGCCGGCCGATGAACGCCTCGACGGAGAACACGGTCAGCGCGCCGAGGGCGAGGCCGGTGGCACCGAGGGCGACGTAGGCGGTCAGGACGACGACGAGCGGGATGCCGTAGGCGATCAGGGCGCGCAGGAAGCGCACGCGGCGCCGGTTGGACTTGGCCTTCCGGTGCGCGGCGACCGCCGCCATGGCGACGGCGAGCGCGGCCTCGCTGTTCTTCTGGGCGAGCGCCCGGTCGCCGGGCAGCAGGGTGAAGCGGGCCCGGCGCGCCAGGTCACGGGCCTCGCGGGTGGCGATGTGTGCCTGGTGGGCGGCGGCCTGGACGTGGGCGCCCTCGAAGCCGGCCGTCCACTGGTGCGAGCGCCGGATGCCGCGCGCGGTCTGGGCGGCGTGCCCGCGGGCGGTGAGCTGCCGGGAGGCCCAGCGGCGGGCGGTGCGACGCGTCTGCGTGAGGCGCGCCCGGGCCATGGTGCGACGGCCCTCGGGGGTGCGGATCCACGCGGGGATCAGCGGCCGGTCCCCGGCCAGATCCGCCCGCTCTGCCGCCGCGATGACGGCCGCCGCAGCCGGCGCGGGCGGGGCATCGGCGGGCATGTAGACCGAGTCCGGCGCGGGCGCGGTCTCTGCGGGGGCGGGCGCGGGCTCGGGGGTGGGGCTGGTCTTGGCGAAGCGGTCGGGGAACGGCAGCACCTCGCCGAGGGGCTCGGCGGGGCCAGGGTCGGGCAGGTCGTTCGGGGCGTGCTCCTCGTGGTTCACTGGCGGTCCTTCCTCGCAGCGGTAGTTGTGCAGGTGAAGGGGCCCGGGGCGGCCGTCGTGCCGGCAAGCTGGGCGGCCGCTCCGGGGTTGGCGTTGTCAGGCCGCGTGTGCGGTCAGCGGCCCGTGGGACGCAGCTCGTGGGCGTGGCACAGGACCGGGGCGATCAGCCACCCGATCCGGTTGACGGTCCACCGACCGTTCGTGAGCGGGCCCGGCGGCACCTCGTCGACGATCCGGCCGGTCCGTCCGGTGGCCCGGGGGTCGTCCTCGCAGGACACGATCAGCACCTCGTCACCGGTGTTGAAGGTCATGGCTGTCTCCTCGGGAGGGTGTGTCAGGCGGAGGGGCGGCCCTGCCTGCGGGCGGTCAGGGACATGGCGCGGCGGGCGGCCGGGGAGAAGGCGAGGGTGTCGCCGGCGCGGCGCCGGGGCGGGGTTCCGCCGTTGTTGCGGCGCCCATCCGTCGCCCGCACACGCGTGCTCTTCGCGGGGGCGGGCATCTGGGAATCGACCTGCGGCTTTTCAGCCTTTTCACCCTGGTTTGCCGAGTCCTTGGTGGCGTCCTTCACGGCGGCCTTGGCGGCCACGCGGGCGGCGATGACGGCGGCGGTGTCGCCGAGCGTGGTGCCCTGGACGTCGTCCCACGCGCGCTTCCACGTGGCGTCGCTGGGGTGCAGTTCGCCGAGCGCGGCGGCGAGGGCGACGGCCCGCTCCCACACCTGCGGCCACTGCACGGAACGCGATACCTCGCGGGCGTCGCGCTCGTCGGTCTCCCGCTGTTCGGCGGCCTTCTTCTCGGCGGCCTCGGCGGCGAGCCTGCGTGCTTCCTCGCGGAGTTCGCGGCGGGTCCTGCGGGCGTTGCGCTTGAGGATACGGCCGTGCTCGTGCAGGTCCCAGACCATCGGGCCAGCCAGCGAGCAGAACGCCCCGCCGAGCCCGGTGCCGAGCCCGAACTCGGAGGATCCGTGGAGGTAGTTGACGGCAGCGGCGAACAGCGCGACCGCCCCGGCCAGGGCCCGGTAGTGCCAGGACGGGCGGCCCTCGTCGATCGCGGCCTCGGCGCCCTTGAGCAGCGCCCACGCCAGGCCCTCCAGGACCAGCGGCGCGGCCAGCAGAAACGGCGCGGCGGGCGACCAGAACGCCATCATCTGCAACGGCAGGGAGACGATCACGCAGGTGATCGCGATGGCCTTCGCGGACCTGCGCCACTGCTCGGCCGACAGCGCGGCCTTCTCGCGGGCGGCCTGGGCCTCGGCCCGCTGGCGGGCGGCCTCCGCCCGCCGGTCGGCGGCCTCCTGACGGATCTCGTGGGCCTCGGCCTCGCCCTTGGCGATCTCACCGGCGACCTTCGCGGCCTTGAGCTGGTTGGCAATGTCGGCGGCCGCCTTCGCGGCCTCGGTCTTGGCGCGCAGGGCCTCGGCCTCGGCGGCTTCCTTGGTGGCCGTCTTCGCGGCGGGGCGGGTGCGGCCGGTGGGCCGCAGCTCGGTGACACTCATCGGGTCCCTCCGGCGAGGTCGAAGCGGATCGCGGACATCAGGCCGCGCAACTCACGGCGGCGACGGGCCCGGTGGGCGCGGCGGCAAAGCGCGGGCAGCATGCTCACCAGCAGCAGCACCGCCCCCAACGCGCACGTGCCCGACGGGTGGGCCAGCAGCACCGCGGCGATCGCGGCGACCACAGCGAGAACGGTCTTGGCGGCGGCGGGGAAGGCCAGAGCGAGGAGCCCCGCCGCCCACCAGAGGCGCTTGGCGTGGGCCATCACGCGACCCTCCCCGCGCGGCGCTGCTTGCGGGCCAGCGCCCGGCGCTCGGTCTCGTCGAGGCCACCGAAGATGCCGTACGGCTCGCGGCGGTCCATCGCCATGGCCAGGCACCGCTCCCGCACCGAGCATCCGGCACAGATCTGCCGCGCGCGGCGCTCGGCAAACGCGCCCTCGTCGCCGTCGTCGGGGAAGAACAGGTCCGGGTCCACGCCGGTGCAGGCGGCGCCGGGCAGGCCACTGCCGGGGGCCGGGATGAACTCGGCAAGCGGCTGGGCGGGGCGGCCGGTCAGGGTCGGCACGACAGTGCCGCGAATCCCGCGGCGCACGATACGGGCGCTCATGCCGCCACCTGCCCGAGCAACGAGGCGACCGGCAGGTGCTTGCCCGAACCCGGGACCCCGCCGATGAGCAGGACCAGGTGGGCGGGGGCGGTCGGAGCGGCGGGCTTCGGCTCGGCCCGCCGCATCAGGTGCTCGGCGTGGGCGGCCAGGTCCGGGTCCTCCCAACGCAGGACCGCAAGGATGTCGTTCGCGGCGGCCAACCGCGCGACTCGGTTGGCGGTGGACTCGGGGCCGGCGGGCCCGGTGAACAGCTCGGTGTCGATACCGAGCGCCAGCTCCGCGAACTCCTCCTTGGAGGCCGCGTGCTGGCCTGCGACGATAATGCGCATGGGTCGTGGTTTCCCTTCGAAGGAACGGCCCTGGGCGGCCCCGGTGTTGCACCACCGGGGCCGCGGCCGTTGTGTGAGATCGGCGCTCGACGAGCGGCCACGGAACCCGGCGCGTCCCAGCCGCCCGGTCCGGCAGGCGGCGCGCGTCGGGAGCCGTGATCGCTGGTAGGGCGACCAGAGGTCGGTGAGCCCCGCCTCGCTGGTCAGCGGCGGGGCTCGGTATGGATTCGGGCCTTGCTCATGGCAGGCTCCTCGCGTCAAAGCCCCTGACGGGGCGAGCGGTTGGGGGCGCCCGGCCTACGGGCGTCAGGTCTCTCGGGCCTGGTCCGGTGCTTCCTCTCTGCTCAGCACCAGCAGGGCGGCGCACCCCGGCCAAAGGGGTGCTGCGTGGCTCGCGGCCGCCGGCGACGTCACCCGGTCGCCTCGGGGGCGGTCTGTCTCATCCCGCCACGTGCTCTGGGACTCCGCTGGTCTCTCGGATCGCCAGCCAGCCGTACGAATCGGCCTGGCCAGCATCCCGTCCATCCCCACACCCCGAGCCCGGGGCGGCACGCCACTGCGTAGGGGGAGGGCTTCGTTCGTCACGGCGGTTCACCTCCGGCCTCTCGGCCTAGATGCCTGCCGCGACCGCCGCCCTCGCGTCGGTCCCGCACGATCACTCTTCAGTTCTCAAGGTCCGGGCACTGCCTTCAGGGGGCTGTCAAACCACCCCTCCGGGCGCATCGGTACTGCTCAGGCAGCCCAAAGAAGGGCCACCAACCCCGCCGCTCTGTACTAGCGAAGTCCGTACATCGCTATTACAGACACAGGCCTGACTCCGCGTCAAGCTGTTCGCGGAGATCCTTTGATCCGGGTGGTCCGGCGGGCTGACACCAGAGAACCTTGGGGGCGTCGAATCCGGCAGCGTGCGCGGGCCGGTGATGATGTTCGCGGGGGGTGCGTTTGGGGGTGCGCGCCGCGGTTTCCACGGGATCTGATTGGTGGAAGGATGTTCGCCCCACGCTCCGATCGTGGACCGAAGCCGCCGGGGGGACTGATGGCGACGAAGCAACCGAACCTGAAGCTCGCAAGCATGCTGACGTTGGCTCAGCTCTCAAACCAGCGTCTCGCGCGGCACGTCGTGGCGGTCGCCGGCGAGGCGGGCGTAAGCGTCTCCTACGATCACGTGTCCGTCCGGCGCTGGCTTGACGGGTCGCAACCGCGTGGAGCGGTACCGCAGTTCATTGCTACGGCCCTGTCTCGCAAGCTTGGACGGCCGGTGTCGCTGGTGGACATCGGCATGGAGAGCGCGGAAGGGCCAGCCTTCCCTGAGCCGACCTATGCGGAGGCCGCAGCAGGTGGGGTCGAGGCTGCCCTTTCGATGATCCGAGCCGATCTTGCGGGGAGTGTCACCCCGATCCTGCCGGGTGTCTCGTCAGAGGCATGGACTGACCTGATGGTGCAGTGGTTGCTTGCCCCTGATGGCGCGCAGAGCATCGACCCGCGAGAGCTATCGCCTGTGAGTCCTGCAATTGCGGTCCGCTACACCACCAAGTCGTTTGCCCAGATTGACTACCGGTTTGGTGGCGGACATGCGCGTCAAGCATTCCTCACGTATTTCGAGAGTGGTGTGGCGCCGGCTCTTAGAACGGCAAATCCCGAAACTCAAGTAGGGCGAGCGCTTCATGAGGAAGGCGCTGCACTACTGCGGCTCATCGCATGGTCCTCATATGACATGGGGATGCATGGGGCAGCGCAGCGGTATTTCGCGCAGGCTCTCCGACTCGCTCAGGCCGCGGGGAACCGGGCGCTCGGTGGGCGGATCCTCGCGGGAATGAGCCATCAGGCTAACTTTCTCGGCGACTTTGATCGGGCTGTCAACCTTGCGCGCACTGCGGCGCGAGGAGCGGCCGGGGCTGCCACCGCGACTGGTATGGCTCTGTTTCACGCAATGGAAGCTAGAGCCTTGGCCTCGAAGGGGGACGAAGTGGCATGCATTCGCGCCCTTGCGCTTGCGGAAACCTATTTTGAGCAGCGCTCTCCACAGAACGACCCGTATTGGCTGCACTACTTCGACGAGGCGGAGTTAGCGGCAGAGCATGCTCATTGCTTTCGCGAACTGGGAAAGCCCGACCTGTCTGCCGAATTTGCCGGCCAGGCTATGGCGATGCATGGCAGCCAGTACGTCCGAAGCATGACGTTCGTGCGAACGGTGCTAGCCACGTCCCACATCGCGCGCGGAGAGTTGGATCAGGGTCTCTCGATCGCGAGCGACGTGGTTGACGTGGCAAGGGAAGGGCTTCAGTCCGTACGAACCACTGCCTACATCCGGGATTTCCTTGCACGGCTTCAGCCATACCGGAAGGAGGCGCGCGTTGAAGAGTTCCACAGGAATGCAGCGGGCATCCTTCAGACCTAGGTCCGCTGTCGACTACGCTAGAACCGCTTCCAGTGACGTTCGGAAGATGGGTTCTTGAGGTCCGAAACGCGCTGTCCGAACTCAGCACGGATGCTGTCTCCGTGGTCAACGTTCTGCATGATCCAGAGCGTCATGTTCAGCTCGCGGATCGCCCGGAGGACAGGAAAGCAAGGATCCCGAGAGACGTCGTAGCCGTAGATCGATACGAAACGATCGTATTCCTCGGCGGAGATCCAGTTGAATCCGTAGCGGTAGGCTGCGGGAAGCATTAGATCCCATTCGCGAGGTCCCTCGGCGAAGTATTCCAGATCAACGAGGTGCGTGGTTCCGTCCGTTGCGCGGAGCAGATTTCCGAGATGAGCATCCGAGTGGATGGGGCCGCCGGCAAGGTTGAATGTCAGTCCGTCATAAGCGGCTTTAAGTTCCTCGCCGTAGCGAATTAGGAACTTTCTGTCGGATCCTCCCACTGAATTCGGTGCAGCGGCGATCCGTTCTGGAATCCGACTGAGCGGGTCGAACACAGGCAGTTCTAGGCTGGGCGGCACGGGAAGTGCGTGGAGCTTCCTCAGGAGGTGAGCCAGGTCGTCCATTCCGGGCTGGACGTCCGACTCCTCTAGGAGCTTCCAGATGCTTGCAAATCGGCCAGCGCACTCGATGGGTTGGCCCGGCGCAATGTCATCGGCTACTCGCGTCGCCGGGTAGTCGTGTGTGGCTAGCCAGCGGGCCACCGCGATCTCTCGCACGACCTCATCGCGATTCTTCGTGCGTGCCACCCGAAGTACCAAAGGAGGGTTCTGGATTCGGTAGGTGGCATTTTGGCCGAGGCGGAGAAGACGTACAGAGTCGGCGGTCCATCCGTTGGCGCGGCAGACAGCCTCAGCGATCTTGGTTGTGGTGCTGACACTGAACTCATCCAGGGCCAGGTCCGTCATCAGTTGGCCTCCGTCACGCGGCGTCTGCCGCTTGTCGTTCGCTCGATCAGGCCTGACTGTTCCAGTTGGTCCAGGGCAGCGCTGGCGGTGGGACGACTTACCCCGTATGTCCTGCCGAGGCTCTCAGCGCCGGGGAGTACGGCACCAAGGGGATACGTCCCGCTCTCGATGTCCTCGCGAATGCGGGCGGCCGTCCTCAGGTAGGCCAGGTCGGCTTCACTTGTCTCGCCGACGACTTGTCGACGCAGCCCTTGCCGTCGGACGACAATGCCGGCGGCTTCCAAGTCCTTGAGTGCTGCCCGGATGGTGTCCCGGGAGGCGCCGTGCTCCTGCATCAACTCCTTCTCGGACGGCAGAGTTGAGCCAGCAGCGTAGGTCCCTCCCGCGATGTCCGCGCGCAGACGGTTCGCGATCTGTTCGCGCTTGCTTCCCGCTTCCTCGCCCGGCGCAAGGACCAGCGGGGCTCGTCCCTGGCGCAGTGCCAGTACCCCTTGACTCTCTAGCAGCCTCAGCGCATTGCGCAGCGTCATCGGTGCTACGCCGAAGCGTTGGCAGAGTTCTGAGCTTGACGGGAGCGGCTCGCCGGGCGGGTAGGTGCCGGACGAGATCTCGGCGGACAGCTCCTTGGCGATGCTTTCGTAGGCGGTACCGCTTCTTGACTTGATCACGAGTCCCCTTACCTCTGCCTGACCTGTTCAGGCTAGTCCAGCTGTTCCCGGGTCTGGCTGGCCCACATCGACACCGTCCGGAACTGTCTCAGTCCGGATAGGTAGTTTCGGTGCCCTGGCCGAACAGCGCTGCTGGTGAGGAAGTGGCCGGCCTGTCCGGGTGGGTGGGTTGACCTGACGAGAGAGGCCGGACAACACGAGGGCCGCTGTTCGGGCGCCAGGAGGGCTGGAGCACGGACGGTCAGGAAAGTTGGAACGCAGGGTGGAAGGCGATGATGACCGTGTTCCCCGGACACTCCGATCCACCGTGAACTGTCCGGCCTGTCCAGGCACACGGGCTGAACTGGGAAAATGCGACCGGACAGTGCCCAAAAGCTGCTGTCCGGAAGTCCGGAGGGGGCTGGAGCACTTCGAGAGGTTCCCCCTTGTCTCGGAGCCGAGCACCAGCCCGTGGGGCATGCGTGGGACGGGTGACTTCGATCACAACTGCGGCGCAGGTCAGCGGCCCTCATGCGTGTGGTCTGTAAAGCTGCAGGGTCAAGCGGAACCGCATGTTCACCCAGTTGTGTCGGCCGCTGCCTCCCTCGCTGCGGCGAGGTTGTTGCGGCTGGTCAGGGTGTTGGGGTGGGTATCGCCGAGGTGCTGCTCGCTCTGGGCGAGGACGGTCTCGTAGAGGGGGATGGCGCGGTCCAGGTCCCCAGCGGCCTGGTAGGCACTGGCGAGGTTGTGGCGGCTGAGCAGGGTGTGGGGGTGGGTGTCGCCGAGGTGCTGCTCGCTCTGGGCGAGGACGGTCTCGTAGAGGGGGATGGCGCGGTCCAGGTCCCCTGCCTCCCGGTAGGCGCTGGCGAGGTTGTGGCGGCTGAGCAGGGTGTGGGGGTGGGTGTCGCCGAGGTGCTGCTCGCTCTGGGCGAGGACGGTCTCGTGCAGGGGGATGGCGCGGTCCAGGTCCCCAGCGGCCAGGTAGGCGCTGGCGAGGTTGTGGCGGCTGGTCAGGGTGTCGGGGTGGGTGTCGCCGAGGTGCTGCTCGCTCTGGGCGAGGACGGTCTCGTGCAGGGGGATGGCGCGGTCCAGGTCCCCTGCCTCCTGGTGGGCGCTGGCGAGGTTGTGGCGGCTGGTCAGGGTGTCGGGGTGGGTGTCGCCGAGGTGCTGCTCGCGTTGGGCGAGGACGGTCTCGTAGAGGGGGATGGCGCGGTCCAGGTCCCCTGCCTCCTGGTAGACATTGGCGAAGTTGTGGCGGCTGGTCAGGGTGTGGGGATGGGTGTCGCCGAGGTGCTGCTCGCGTTGGGCGAGGACGGTCTCGTAGAGGGGGATGGCGCGGTCCAGGTCCCCTGCCTCCCGGTAGGCGTCAGCGACGTTGTGGCGGCAGATCAGGGTCTCGGGGTGGGTGTCGCCGAGGTGCTGCTCGTACTGGGCGAGGACGGTCTCGTGCAGGGGGACGGCGCGGTCCAGGTCCCCTGCCTCCCGGTAGGCGCCGGCGAGGTTGTTGCGGCTGCTCAGGGTGTCGGGGTGGGTGTCGCCGAGGTGCTGCTCGCGTTGGGCGAGGACGGTCTCGTGCAGGGGGATGGCGCGGTCCAGGTCCCCTGCCTCCTGGTGGGCGCCGGCGAGGTTGTTGCGGCTAGTCAGGGTGTGGGGGTGGGTATCGCCGAGGTGCTGCTCGCACTGGGCGAGGACGGTCTCGTGCAGGGGGATGGCGCGCTGAAGGTCCCCTGCCTCCTGGTAGGCACTGGCGAGGTTGATGCGGCTGAGCAGGGTGTGGGGGTGGGTGTCGCCGAGGTGCTGCTCGCACTGGGCGAGGACGGTCTCGTGCAGGGGGATGGCGCGCTGAAGGTCCCCTGCCTCCTGGTAGGCGCCGGCGAGGTTGTTGCGGCAGATCAGGGTGTGGGGGTGGGTATCGCCGAGGTGCTGCTCGCGTTGGGCGAGGACGGCCTTCCGGAGGGGGACGGTGCGTGCGTCATGGCCCTGCTTGTACAGATGCTGAGCTGCGGCATTGTAGAGGTCGGCTGCGCGGTCCTCATGGTGCCTTTGTGGTCTGGTGGTGGCGAGTGCGATCAGTTGTGGCATCAGGGCATCCCAAGCAGTCGCTTCGCTGGTTATCGGGGGACCGAGTGGCCTCAAGGCCCTTACGAGTGCGTCTTCGGCTGCATGGCGTCCTGCCGGTGAGTCATCGGGTTCAGTGGGTGCGGTCGAGCGCAGGACCGCCTGGAGGAGGCGGTGGACGCTGACGGTGTGCCTGGTGAGGGTGGCCATGCTGTAGGCGCGGAGGAGTCCGAGAGTTTCGTGGAGGTCGTCCGGGTCGGTATCGGGGGCTTCGAGGAGGCTGATCGGGATGTCGTCGGGGGCGAGCCAGGCAAGGGTATGGAGGACCTCGACGGCGTGGGGGTTGCGTGCGGTGAGGGCCTGGAGGGTCTGGGACCAGATGCGGGCGATGGTGCGTTGGGCGTCGATGCCGTCGGCGGCTTTGTCGAGCTTGGCGGGCAGGCGCTTGCGGTAGGCGTCGATGGTGATGGTGGGGTTCTGGGCGAGGTAGGCGCCGGCTTGTTCCAGGGCGAGCGGGAGATGGCCCAGGTCGGCGGCCAGGGCGCGGGCGTCCTGAAGTTCTCGGGGTGTGGGTGTGCCGCCGGTGCAGGCGTAGGTGCAGATGAGTTCGGCGGCCTCCTCCGGGTTGAGGGTGCCGAGGGGCAGGGTGCGGATAGTGCGGGGCCAGCCAGCGGCGCGGCGGCTGGTAATCAGGTGGTGGCCGCCGTCGAGGGCGCCGAGGTAAGGGGCCAGGTCGGTGGGGTTCTCGACGTTGTCGAAGACCAGCAGCCAGCCGGGATGCCACTGAAGCCAGGTCATCGCCCACGCAGCGCGTTCGTCCTGGGACGCTTTCCCCGCCCAGACGGGGAACAGCTTCAGGGTGAGGTCGGCGAGGGACTGTTCGATGCGTCCGGGGGAGTCGGCGTTAATCCACCAGATGAGGCTGTAGGTGTGACGGTAGCGGTGGGCGTAGGCGAGGGCGAGAGTGGTTTTGCCGATGCCACCGAGGCCGTGGACGGTGGATGCCTGGGTGATCGCGGTTCCGCTGTCCTCGGTGAGCGTGTTGCGGAGCCGGGCAAGGGCGTCCGAGCGTCCGAGGCATAGCGGGAAGGGCGGCAGGTTGCTGTGGCCAGCAGGCGCGGGCAGGTCGCGGGCCGCGGTGAGTACCTCCGCCGGCAGACCGGTCACCGGACCCGTGATCGCCGTCCCGATGCTCTGGGCGGCGATGGCCCCGGCACCGGCAGCCTCGTAGTGCGGGCTGGTCACTGGCCGGGGCGGTGGCCGTCGCCGGTGATGGCCGTGCCGATGGTGTGCGCGGCAATCGAACGCTCGCCGGAGGCAGTGATCGTCACGCTTCCGACGGCCGGTGCGGGCAGCAGGTCGGCGAGTTCCTTGAGCAGCTCGGAGTCCTCACGCAGAGCACGCTTGATCTGCTGGCGTAGGGCGGCCGCCGCGTCCGCATCCTGCGGGTCCTCGGCGGCGTCCCGGACCGCGGCTTCCAGGGCCGCCTGCTCGCCCTCGCCACCGCGACGGAAGACGGTGTGCAGGATGCGGCGACCGAGGTTCGCGGTGGCCTCCACGGCGGCATCCTCACTGCGGGCCAGCACCGCACCCCCGTACGCGCTCACCGCCGACGCCAGGTACGGGCCGGCCTGCTCCACCAACTGGACAATCTCCGCACTCATCCCCGTCTCCCCTCGGGCCCAACTCGACGGCATCACCGCCTCCACGACGCAGGGTAGAGCCGCCCACGCCGTCTCTGCGGGGTCTTTGAAAAGTCACACAGAGGTTCAAGGGAAACCGCCACGGCGCTGAGCGGCCCTGCCGATCGAAAATGCCGTGTGACAGCCCTATGCGCGCCCACTGTCACAGCTGTCACTGTGTCACTGCATGGGACCTGAGCTGGGAAAATACTCTGTGACAACGAGTGACAGTCGTAGGACAGTCCAGCCGTGGTTCTCCAAGCGCTCCAATGAAATACAGGGGCACGCGTGCCGGGGATGCACTCCCCGCGGACGGCGGCCTCGTGGGCCCGATCTGACCCGGCCCGCCTCGGTGAGGCGCTCGCCCCTGGGCCGTCTGTGGGCCGTACGAGGGTGTCCAGCACTGCACAACGCTGACAGCCGACGGCCGGGTCGTAACAGGTCACCGGGGCACGCAGATGCTGGGCTGCTGGTCAGATCAGTGGTTCGTCACTCCTGGTACTACTGGTCGACCCTGCTCTGATCATCCCCGCGTCCGCCACGGCACCCCGTCACTCCTCGGCCGCGGGGGACGGGTGCCGTGGCGTCGCGCGGGCCGCCCGCCGCTGCCACCCGTCCGGCGTGCCCGGCTCCGGCCCGCCCGGCCGGCGTCGGGTGCGAGGGGGCGCCGGGGTGTGCGCGGCGTGGCCGCCCGTTCGCGCAACGGGACCGGGTCGGGACCGCTGCCCCATGCGGCTGGGGCGGCGCGGGCGGTGGCATGGAGGAGCGGGTCGGAGCGACCGGCCCGCGGAATCCACGGAGGACACATGAGCGCCAGATCGGCAAAGGCGGCGGCAGTGGCGGTGGGTACCGCTCTGATCGGCATCTTCGTCAGCGGTGTCGCCTGCGTCCGGGCCTGCAGGGCCCCGGTCGACGACGGCGGCGGGGGCGGTGGCCCGGCCCCGCGGCGGCTCACCGCCGACCCCGGGGACACCAACAAGTGCCCCAACCCGCCGAACTGCAACTGAACCCCGCCCCCACCCCCTCGCCCCCGGCCGGCCCCGCCGCGCCGGGGGC
>NZ_JBSGFD010000181.1:0-17314 GCF_053603215.1 Kitasatospora sp. NPDC004240
GACGGCCCGCCCGGGGATCCCCGGGCGGGCCGTCGGTTTTCGGGCCGACGCCTCTCGGGCCGACGGTGTTCCGGCTGACGTTTCTCGGCCGGCGGTGTTCCGGCCGGAGAAACGTCGGCGGTGGGCGTCCGGAGTCTCAGAAACCGGTGTCGTAGGTGTACAGCGAGCTGTGGTCCAGCAGCTGCGCCGGGGTGACGTCGTTCCAGGGCTTCATGGTCTCGTTGAGGTCGACCACGTTGGTGGTGCCACCCGTCGGGAGGTAGCCGGAGGAGGGGTGGCGCTTCTGCCACTCCGACCACAGCTTGTCGATGAAGCAGTGGTGCAGCCAGAACACCGGGTCGTTGGGCGACATGCCGCTGCTCATCAGCCCGCCGACCCATACGTGCACCCGGTTGTGCAGGTTGGCGCCGCGCCAGCCCTCCAGGTTGTTGCGGAACCCGGCCGAGGTGCTGTTCCACGGCGCCGCGTCGTACTCGGCGATGGCCAGCACTCCGTCGGTCTCGGTCCTGGTGGGCAGCTGGGCCACCCCGCCGGCGAGCGAACGGCGCAGGAACTGGCGGCTGTCCGGCCGCACGGCGAGCGTCCAGTTGCCGGAGGAGTACGCGAACGGGCCGGTGGTCACCTGACCGTCGCTGCTGCGTCCGTTGCCGCCCATGAAGTCGGCGCCCCAGATCGAGGAGCTGGTCGAGCGGTCGGCCGTCCAGTCCCAGTACGGCAGGGTCACGGCCGGGTCGATCGCCTGCAGCGCCTGCTCGAACTGCAGCAGGAACTTGCGGTGCCAGGGCAGGAAGGACGGCGAACGGTGACCGACCCGCTCGCCGCTGTCGGTGTCGCTGATGATGAAGGTGTTGTGGGTGCTGACGAAGGAGTCGTAGCCCCCGTTGCGCTTGAGCGCGAGGACGGCGTTGACGAAGGCGCGCTTCTCCTGGGCCGTCAGGGTCGCCTGGTTCTTGCGGACTGCCATGAGTCCCCCCTTGTCGTACGAGTGGTGACGAGTGGTGCGGTGCGTGTTCTCAGGCGGTGCCGGGTCAGGCGGTGGTGACCGGTTCGAGCGTGGCGCCCTGCAGGTCGTTGACGGCCGCCCGGGCGAGCGCGCGCGGCGTCGGGAAGGTCTGGTAGTGGTTGACGACGCTGATCCAGGTGCCGTCGGCGTTGCGCATCATGTGCAGTTCCTCGCCGTCGATGCGCACCTCGTAGCCGGTGCCCCCGCCGGTGCCGGTGGTGCCGTGGTGGTGGCCCCCCTCGTGGCCCCCGCCGGCGACCGGGCGGCCCTGGATGCGGCGGCCCTGGAAGATCTCGTCGAAGGTGTCGGACGCGCCGGGGTCGGCGGCCGTGGCCGACTTCCCGGTCGGGCCGGCGACGCCAAGCACCACGGTGCCGGCAGCGGCGGTCAGCGCGACGGCCGCCCCCTGGAGCATCCGTCGGCGCGTCAGTTCCGAGGCTTGGGTGATGTCGGACATGGTGATACCCCCTCGAACGCCCCACTGCTGTTGGGGCGTCGTTCATAAACGCTTGCAGAAACGTTAATCCGAGGCGATTTCATGATCGCACTCGACGTTTCGATGCTTTCAAGGCCAGATGACCTAGGGAACAGCCGATCGGCGGGGGTCGGCAGGGTTGGGCGCGAAACCGGCCATCTCTGGACGGACCACCCTCCGGACGACCGGTAAGATCTTCGCCACCATCACTGAATGATCATCAGAAGATCAGCGATCTTCACGCTCCGCACATGGCCCACCGGAGATCCTTCTCCGAACCGCCACACCAGGGTTCGTGTCCGACCGAAACAGGTTGGCGCGATGCGGTTCCTGGTTCCCAGTGACCGGTGGCCGGTGACCGGTGGCCGGGTCGGCCCGGCGGGGTCAGGCCGCCGGGGACGGCCCGGGCTGCGGGGCGGGAAGACCCGTCGGCCCGGGCGAGCGGCTCCGCACGGAGCCGGAAACGCCTGGGAGCCGGGTACGGGAGACCCCGCGGGACCCGAGTGCCACGGGTCCGGCATCAGGACTGCCCACGGATCCGCGGCCGGAACCTCCCGCGGGCCCCCGGAACCAGCCGTAAGGTCGGAACCACCCTCAGGACCACAACCGCCCGACCGGAAGGAACAGCAGATGGAGATCCTGGCGTACGGGGTACAGGCCGACGAGCGCCCGCTGCTGGAGGAGGCCTTCGCCGACCGCCACCAGTTGCGTTGCCTGGACGTCTTCCTCAACCGGGACACCGCGCCGCTCGCCGTCGGCTACCCCGCCGTCAGCAGCAGCGTCAACGCCGAACTCGACACCGAGACCCTCACCCTGCTCGCCGCCGGTGGCACCAAGCTGATCGCCCAGCGCTCCACCGGCTTCAACAACATCGACCTCGGCACCGCCGCCGAACTCGGCCTCACCGTCGCCCGGGTCTCCCACTACAGCCCCTACTCCGTCGCCGAACACGCCTGGACCCTCGCCCTCGCCGTCAACCGCAACCTCCACCGGGCCACCGGCCGCACCCGGGAGTTCGACTTCCGGCTCGACGGACTGCTCGGCCGCGACATCCACGGCATGACGGTCGGCGTCCTCGGTACCGGCAAGATCGGCGAGTGCTTCGCCCGGATCGCCAAGGGCTTCGGCACCCGGCTGCTCGGCTGGGACCTCACCCCGAACCCCGCCTGCCTGGAACTCGGCATGGAGTACGTCGAACGCGACGAACTCCTCGCCCGCTCCGACCTGGTCAGCCTCCACGTCCCCCTGGTGCCCGACACCCACCACCTCATCGACGCGCCCGCGCTCGCCCTGATGAAGGACGACGCCATCCTGGTCAACTCCAGCCGCGGCGGCCTGGTCGACAGCGCCGCCCTGGTCGAGACCCTGCGCGCCGGCCGGCTGTCCGGCGTCGGCCTGGACGTGTACGAGGAGGAGACCGGCGTCTTCTTCACCGACCGCTCGATCCACGGTGTCAGCGACGACGTCCTCGCCCGCCTGGTCACCTTCCCGCAGGTCCTGGTCACCTCCCACCAGGCCTACTTCACCCGGACCGCCGTCGGCCAGATCATCGAGGCCACCGCCCGCAACGTCGACGACTTCGCGGCCGGGCGCACGAGCGAGAACACGCTGGTGCCGCGGCCGGCGAAGGGGTGACGGTCTGCGGGCCTGTGGGTCTGCGGGTCTGCGGGTCTGCGGGTCAGCGGGGCTTCGGGCCCGCGGGACTTCGGGCTGACGGGTTCTCGGGTTCTCGGGCTGGCGGGGTTGGGCTTTTCGGGCTGACGGGCGGACTTTCCGCCCCCTGAGGGATTGCCGGGCCCGCTCGGCTCCTCTCCACCGGTATGAGGGGAACCGAACCTGACGACCGCACGACCACCCCGCCGCCCTGGGAGGTGGCCGCCCCGCTCGTCCGGGCCGCCCAGGCGGGTGATGCACCGGCACTGGACGAGCTGATCACCCTGCTGCTGCCGTACGTCACCCGGCTCTGCCGCCCGATCGCCCGGGCCGACTGCGCGGACGCCGTGCAGGAGAGCCTGATCGTCGTCCTTCGCGGGCTCGACCGGCTCAAGGACCCGGGTGCGCTGTACGCCTGGGTCCGCACCGTCACGGTCCGGGAGGCCGTCCGGATCGCCCGCCGGGCCGAACGGGAGACCGCGGTGGCGGAGTTGGACGACCGTCCCGGCGGGCGCGATGCCCGCCGGGACGCCGAACTCGCCGGCGAGGTGCACGACGTGCTGCGCCGGCTCTCCCCCGAACACCGGGCCGTGCTGGTGCTACGGGAACTGGAGGGGCTGGACGAGCGCACGGCGGGTGAGGTGCTGGGGCTCACCCGGGGGACGGTGAAGTCCCGGCTCCACCGGGCGCGGCACAGCTTCCGTCTCGCCTGGACGGGGTAGCAGGTGGGTACGGGTGGCCTCGCCCGGTCGCCCGGTGGCCCGGTGGCCGGTTCGCGCGGGCCCCGGTTCGCGCGGGTCCGGTGACGCGGGGCCTGTCGGCGCGGCGGGCTACCGGGCCTCGGCGAACAGTCGCCGGGCCGCCTCGGCCACCCGTTCCGGCCGCTCCTCGTGGAGGAAGTGACCGCTGTCGGGCACCGCCTCGGTCCGCAGCGCGGAGGCGTTGCGCCCGCCACCGGCCAGGACGCCGGGCGGGAGGACGAAGTCCCGTTCCCCGGTGAGCAGGTGGGTCGGTGTGGTGAGGCGCAGCCGGCGGTAGCGGCCGAGCGCCAGCCGGGGGATGTCCCGCAGCGCGAACGCCCGGTGCAGCGCCTCGCCCGCTCTGGCCGCTCCCGGTTCCGCGGCCGCGGCCGTGAACTCCTCCAGCGCGCCGTCCCCCCAGACCGCCTGGTCCACCACGCCCCGGCGCAGCAGGTAGCGGGTGAAGCCCGGACGGTGGCGCAGCAGGTGGCGGCCCAGCAGCGGGGTCTCCAGCGGGGTGGTGTACCAGAACCGCCATGCCTGCGGCGCCAGCCGCCGGTGCAGCGGCCAGGGGTGGACGATGTTCAGCGCCAGGAAGGACCGGAACCGCTCGGGCGCCTGCGCGCAGAGCATGAACCCGGCCCAGGCGCCCCACTCGTGGCCGATCAGCCGCACCGACGGCAGGCCGAGGGCGTCCATCAGGGCCAGGACGTCGGCGGCCCGGGTGTCGGTGTCGTACCCGTGCGCGGGCGCGTCCGACCAGCCGAAGCCGCGCAGGTCCGGGCAGATCAGCCGGTACTCGTCGGCCAGCAACGGGATCAGCCGCCGCCATGCGTACCAGTGCTGCGGGAACCCGTGCAGCAGCAGGACGGGCTCGCCCCGGCCTGCCTCGGCGACGTGCAGCCGTACGCCGCCGATGTCGACGTACCGGTGCCGCACCCCCTCGACCGGCGGCAGTGGCCGGGTGGTGGGCGGCTCGGGGGTGCTCGTGGCGGGGGCGCGTGTGGTGGGGGTGCTCGTGGCGGGGGTGGGGGTCATGGGGGTGGTGGTCGGCACGGAGGTCGCTCCCTGGTCTGTCGCGGGCAGGCCCGTGGGCCTCCCGTTCGGTGCTTGCCGCTCTGCCAGGAGGAGCGGAGGAGGCGGAAGGTTCCCACCGATTTCCACTCGGATGACGCGGGCT
This sequence comes from Kitasatospora sp. NPDC004240, assembly GCF_053603215.1. Lineage (NCBI taxonomy): Bacteria > Bacillati > Actinomycetota > Actinomycetes > Kitasatosporales > Streptomycetaceae > Kitasatospora > Kitasatospora sp. NPDC004240. The sequence goes on from NZ_JBSGFD010000181.1 coordinate 5,052, forward strand.
ATCCTTCGGCGGGATCGGGGCAGGGGCCGGGGCGGGGGCCAAGGTTGGGGCAGGGGCCCGGGGTGCGGCGGGGGTGGGGATGGAACGGGCGGCCGGGGAACGGCCTGCGCCGGGTACGACGGGGGAGTCCGGCGTGCCCGGCGTGCCCGATGTGCCCGGCGAGCCGCGCGCAGGTGGGCCGGATGCCCGGGCGGCCGCGGCTGAGCAACCCGAACCGGCCGAACCGCCCGAACCGGCCGAGCTGGCCGAGCTCGTCCGGGACGCGCGGTCCGGGGACGTGCTGGCCATGGACCGGCTCCTCATCCTGCTGGAGCCGCAGGTCGCGCATGTCTGCCGGCCGATCGCCCTGGGGGAGGCGCCCGACGCCGTCCAGGAGTCGCTGATCGCGGTCTTCCGTCGGCTCGACCAGCTCAGGACACCCGCCGCCCTGTACGGCTGGGCGCGGGCGATCGCCGCCCGGGAGGCCGGGCGCAGCCAGCGGATCACCCCCGGCAGCCGCAGTCCGCCGAAGAGCGCGAAGCGTGCGCCCTCGCCCTCGGGCACCGCCGCCATTCCGCCCACCACCAGTCGGCTCTGCATCAGGCACCAGCCGGGCCGGAGCACCACCTCGAAGCGTTCCCGGTGGCCGACGGCACTGACCGCCAGGGCCGGCCGGCGCTCGCCGGGTGCGGGCGGCTCCAGGGTGAAGGTCCGCAGCCCGGCGATCAGTCCGGGCAGCTCGCCCTCCAGGTCGCTCGCGACCGCCCAGACCCGGTCGTACGGCACCGGTAGGAACCGCTCGGCGTACATCGGGTGCCCGCTCGCGGCGGCCAGCACCCGCAGCCTCCGGACCTCGTCGAGCCCTTCCGGCTCCGTCGCCCCCATCCGCGCCGCCCCCATCCGCGCTCTCCTGCCAGGGCCCGTCCGCCGGCGCCCGGTGCTCCCCGCCCTGTCCGGCGGTCAGCCTACCGAGCGCCGCCGGCCCGGGCAGGCTCGGCGGGCCCACCGACGGCCTCACCGACGGTCCCTCCGACGCCCCCTCCACCGAACCCACCCGAGGCTCCCGCCGGAGGTCCGGCCGGACGGGGACCGGCGCGCCCGACGGGGGCGGGCGACGAGCCGGAGTAAGGCCCGCCTAGGCTGTAGGCCCAAGCAAAACGGACGAACCGGACCCGGCAGGGGCCGCGCGGATGGAAAGCAGGACCCGCCGATGGGCGACGGAATGTCAGGGATGCATCACCACGGTGGGACTCAGCTAGGTCCGTTCTCCTTCTCCTCGGCGTGGACCTGGTCGCCGGACTGGGTGTTCCTGATCGGCTGCCTGGTGGCCCTGGGTCTGTACGTGGCGGGTGTGGTGCGGCTGTACCGCCGGGGCGACCGCTGGCCGGTCGGCCGGCTCGTCGCCTGGGCGGCCGGCACCGGGTCGGTGGTCCTGGTCACCTGCACCGGGCTCAAGGACTACGGCATGGTCCTGTTCAGCGCCCACATGATGCAGCACATGGTGCTGTCGATGCTGTCGCCGATCCTGCTGCTGCTCGGCGCGCCGATCACCCTGTCACTGCGCGCCCTGCGCCCGGTGGGCAAGGGGCGGCCGCGCGGGCCGCGCGAGCTGCTGGTGGCGCTGCTGCACAGCACCTACGTCCGGGTGATCTCACATCCGGCGTTCACCATCCCCCTGTTCATCGCCAGCCTGTACGGGGTGTACTTCACCCCCCTGTTCGACTTCCTGATGCAGTACCGCCTGGGTCACATCTTCATGATGGTCCACTTCCTCGCCACCGGGCTGGCGTTCTTCTGGCCCATCATGGGCGTTGACCCCGGTCCGCACCGGCCCGGCCACGTGATGCGGATCATCGAGCTGTTCATGGGCATGCCGTTCCACGCGTTCTTCGGCGTGGCCGTGATGATGGCCGGCAGCCCGCTGGTGACCACCTTCACCCAGGAGGGCGCGCCGCCCGGGACCAACCTGCTGGCCGACCAGAAGACGGCGGGCGGCATCACCTGGGCGTTCGGCGAGATCCCGACCGCGATCGTGCTGATCGCCCTGGTGTACCAGTGGATGCGTTCCGAGGAGCGGCAGGCCCGCCGCCGCGACCGCGCCGAGGACCGCAACGGCGACGCCGAGCTCAACGCCTACAACGCCTACCTGGCCTCCCTGGACCAGCGGAGCCGACGGCCGGCCCGGGCCACCGACGCCGGCTGAGCCGGACCCCTCCGGACGGAACCCCTGCCCCACCCCGGGCGGGGGTTCCGTCGTTTCCGCCACTCTCCGGGCCCCGCCCTCCGGCCCCGCCGGCCGGTGCCCGCCCCGCCGCGCTACACCGACCGCCCCTTCCGCGCCTGGCGGGCGAGGCCCGCGACCAGGATGTCCAGGCCGAACTCGAAGCGCTCGTCGCCGACGTTCCTGGTGAGGGCCTCGGCCATGGAGGTGATCATCGGGTAGCGGTCCGCCGGGAGGGTGCTGAAGTAGTCGCGCACGTGCTCGATGTACACCTCGACGTCCTCGGGGCCGTGGCCGACGCGGGTGGACGCCTCGAAGGCGGTGGCGGTGACGTACACGCCGAGCAGGTCGACGCCGTAGGCCGCGGTCTGCTCGTCCAGCCCGCCGGCGTGGAGTATCCCCAGCATGCAGTCGGCGATGTCCATGGCGTTCGGGGTCACCGGGACGTTGGCCACCACGGCCGCCTTGGCGATGTCGCCGTGGCCCGCCAGGACGTCGCGGGCCCGGCGGAGCACCCGCTTGATCTGCTCCTCCCAGTCCGTCGGGTCCGGCGGCTCCAGCTCGATCTCGCCGTAGACCAGGTCGAGGACCTGCTCTATCAGCTCCTCCTTGCTGCCGACGTGGGCGTAGAGGCTGGCCGCGCCGGTGCCGAGCTCCTGGCCGACGCGGCGCATGCTCAGCGCGTCCAGGCCCTCGGCGTCGACGACCGCCAGCGCCGCCTCGGCGATCCGCTCACGGCTGAGCGGGAGGCGTTTGGGGGCGGCGGGCCGCACCTCCTTCCAGGGGCCCGGCCAGCTCGGACGCGGTGCGGCACTTGTCATGGGGGTCCTCCGGTCTCTGCGACGGTCCAACATTACCGCTTGACACGAACAGCGTTCCATGGGAGAACACTGTTCGTCGAGAAGAACGGTGTTCGTTCACCCGAACGGTGTTCGTCCGGGACGGACGCACCGGTCCACGAAGGGGGAGACCCATGGCAGCCAGGACCGCACCACCGACCACACCGCCCACCGCACCCGGACCCGCACCCGGAGGGATCGCGGAGACCGCACCCGAGCCCGCCGGGTACCGCTGGCGCTGGGTCGCACTCGGCGTGATCCTCGCCGCCGAGGTGATGGACCTGCTGGACACCACGATCGTCGGCGTCGCCTCACCGGCCATCCAGCGCGACTTCGGCGGCAGCGACTCGCAGATCCAGTGGATCTCCGCCTCGTACACGCTGGCCTTCGCCGTCCTGCTGATCACCGGCGCCCGGCTCGGCGACCTCTTCGGCCGCAGGCGCCTGTTCATCACCGGCGCGGCCGGCTTCACCCTCGCCTCGGCGCTCTGCGCCGCCGCCACCGGCCCGGGCACGCTGATCACCGCCCGCACCCTTCAGGGGCTGTTCGCCGCGCTGCTCATCCCCCAGGGCCTCGGCCTGATCAAGACGATGTTCCCGCCCGGCGAGGTGGGCGCCGCCTTCGGGCTCTTCGGCCCGATACTCGGCCTCTCCTCGGTGCTCGGCCCGACCCTCGGCGGGTACCTCACCGACGCCGACTGGTTCGGCACCGGCTGGCGCATGATCTTCCTGATCAACGTCCCGCTCGGCATCGCCACCGTCCTGGCGGCGGCCCGGTTCCTGCCCGCCAACCGCACCACCCGCACCGAGGGGGCCGGCCGGCTCGATCCCTTCGGGGTGCTGCTGCTCAGCGCCGCCGTGCTGCTGCTGGTCTTCCCGCTGGTGCAGGGCCGCGAGCTGGGCTGGCCGCTCTGGGCCCACCTAGCGATGGCCGCCTCACTGCCGGTGCTCTGGATCTTCACCCGTCACCAGCGACTGGTCCTGCGCCGGGGCGGCGCCCCGCTGATCGAGCCCTCGCTCTTCGGCAAGCGCGCCTTCACCTCCGCCCTCGCCACCGGCATCGTCTTCTTCGCCGCGATGTCCGGCCTGCTGCTCACCTTCACCCTCTACCTGCAGCTCGGCCTGGGGTGGACCCCGCTGCACTCCGGCATGACGCTGATCCCCTTCTCCATCGGCATCGTGCTGGGCGCGGTCCTCTCCGGCGCGGTCCTCGCCCGGAGGTACGGCCGTGGCGTGCTGCACGCCGGCATGATCGTCGCCACCGCCGGGGTGCTGGCCATCTGGGCGAGCATCGCGCACTGGTCGACCGACCTGACCAGTTGGACGCTGGTGCCCGCGCTGGTCCTCACCGGCTTCGGCCTGGGCCTGATCATGGCCCCGTTCTTCGACATCGCCCTCGCCGGAGTGGACGACTCCGAGACCGGCTCCGCCTCCGGGGTGCTCAACGCCGTGCAGCAGCTGGGCGGTTCGGTGGGCGTCGCGATACTCGGCACGGCCTTCTTCGGCCGGGCCACCACCGCCGGCTTCGAGGAGGCCGCCGGCTGGACCCTCAGCCTCACCGCGGCCGGTCTCGCCCTCGCCTTCGCGGTCGCCTTCCTCCTCCCCCGCCAGGCCCGCCCGCAGGAGGAGTCCTGATCCGCACCTGCCGGCCGCCGACGCCCGCCGGAGCCCATCCGGCCGGCGTTCCGGCGCTACCCGGGACCTCGACCGGGCCCCGGCCCCCGCCGCTCGGCCCGGTACCGACCGGGAGCCGTCCCGTACTCGCGCCGGAACGCGGCCGTGAGCGCCGACTCCGAGCCGTAGCCGACCCGCCCGGCCACCGCTCCCAGGGGCAGCTCCGAATCCCGCAGCAATCCGGCCGCCAGGGTCATCCGCCACCAGGTCAGGTAGTCCAGCGGCGGCCGACCGACCAGCACGGCGAACCGCCGGGCGAAGGCCGCCCGGGACAGGCCGGCCCGCGCGGCCAGCCCCGCGACCGTCCAGCCGTGGGCCGGTTCACGGTGAACGGCGTCCAGGGCGGCCGCGACCGCCGGGTCACGCAGTGCGCCGGCCCAGCCCGCCGCGGCGCCCTCCGGCCGCCGTTCGGAGGGCGCCCGCTCGAACCACTCCCGCAGGACCAACAGCAGCAGGGTGTCCAGCAGGGCCGGAACGACCGTGTCCGTACCGAGCCCGGGCGAGGCCAGCTCACCGCCGAGCAGCTCCACCGCCGCCCTGATCGGGGAGCCCGGCCCCAGCCGGGCGGGAAGGTGCACGATGTCCGGCAGTTCGTGGAGCAGCGGGTGCGCCCTGGCGGGGTCGAGCTGGTAGGCCCCGCAGAGGGTGATGGCCGTCGGTGGCGTCCCGTCCGGGCGGGGCCCGCCCACCGGCGGTGCCGCGTAACGCAGTTCATGACGCCGCACCCCCGTCACCGGTTCCCCGGTCACAGGATCTCCCGTCACCGGTCCCCCTGCCACCGGTCGCCCTGGCCGGCGTTCCACCCGCCGGCCGGTCCTGGGATCGCAGGCCGCCTCGGCCAGCGGGCTCGACGGGTGGTCGGCGAGGGCGTAGCCGCGACCGCGAGAGAGGAAGAGCACGTCACCGGCGCCCAGCGCGACCGGCTCACCGGCGTCCGGGATCAGCCAGCACGCGCCCTGGAGGATCACGGTGAACCCGCCGCCGCCCGCCGCCGGTAGGAAGCGCTGCCCCCAGGGGGCGTACCACTCCACCCGGGCCGAGCGGGGTTCGCCGGTACGCATGGCGGACACCACGTCGCTGAGTATGTCCATGGCCGTCGACGCTAGCGGATCGGAGGTGAGGCCAGGGCGAGACGATCGCTCAACTCTTCGAGACCTTGGCGCATTGGGCGTCTCGATCCGGCGGCCTACGGTCGTTCCCGTGGAACTCACCGGCCGTCGAGGGGCGGCCGACCGATCGACAACAGGAGGCGGTTGCGGTGGAGATACTCGTGGCGGGCGCGACGGGCGTGGTCGGACGGCAGGTCGCGGCGCAGTTGGCCGGGCGGGGAGCCGGGGTGCGGGCGCTCAGCCGCCGCGCCGTGCCGAACCGCCCCGGCGGTGCTGGTGAACCCGGCGACTCCGACGGCGCTGCCGGCCCCTCCGGCTCCGCAGGTGCCGACGGGATCCGTGCGGTCCGTGGCGATCTGCGGGACCCGGCCTCCCTCGCGGCGGCCGCGGACGGTGCCGAGGCCGCCTTCCTGGTCTGGCCGCTCCCGGCCGAGGGCGCCGCCGAGGCGGTGGCGGTGCTGAGCGCCCGGGTGCCGAGGATCGTCTTCCTCTCCTCGGGCGCGGTCCGGGACGTGCCCGGCCGGGGGCCCGAGTCACCTGGCCGGGCGGAGGGCGGGATCGAGGCGTTGATCGAACGCTCCGGCGTCCGGCACACCTTCCTGCGGCCGGGTGGCTTCATGGCCAACACCCTGCGCTGGGCCGACGAACTCCGGCGCACCGGTGCGGTGCGCGGGTTCGGCGGCGCGGCGGGGCTCAGCCTGATCGACGAGCGGGACATCGCCGCGGTGGCGGTCCGCGCCCTGCTGGAGGACGGCCACGACGGCGCCCGCTACGCGTTGACCGGCCCGGCCCCGGTCACCCAGATCGAACAGGTCCGGCTGATCGGCGAGACGGTCGGCCGCCCCTACCGTTGGGAGGAGATCCCCCGTGCCGAAGCCCACGCCGGCTTCCTGGCCTCCGGCTGGCCGCCCGCGATCATCGCCGGCGCGCTCGACCACCTGGCCACCAGCTCCGGATCCCCCGAGCCGGTCACCGACGTCGTGGCGACGGTCACCGGCGCCCCGGCCCGCCCGCTGGGCGCCTGGCTCGCCGACCACGCCGACCGCTTCCGCTGAGCCGGCGGCGAACGGGACGGACGGCCCGCTACCGGGAGGCCGACGCACCGGCGAACCGGTCCCTCAGCTCCACCTCGTCGGCCACGAACCAGAGCTGGCGGCCACGGTTGCTCTCCCGGACGAAGTCGCGCAGCGCGCCACTGGCCGCCGTGTGCCGGGAGATGTCGCCGACGATCGCCAGTCCCACCCGGTAGTTGGCGAACTTCTGGACGATGCCACCGGCGATCCGGGTGCTCAGACGGAAGAAGTCGTCCTCCAGGCGGTCCGCCGGGAGGACGAGCCAGGTCGCGCCCGAGTACATCGCCTCACCGAGGAGGTCGGTCGCGGACCGCTCGTCGCGGACCGGCTCGCCGTCCGCGCAGTAGCGGAACACGGCGGTGCCGTGGATGGACTCCAGGGTGTGGGTCACGAATCTGCTCTCCTTCGACTGTCGATCTCCGTTGATCTCCGTACGGGACCGGCCCGCACGGCCCGGACCGTCCGCGTGTTCCGCGCCTCGCACGCGCCTCCCGCGGCGGCGGATCACTCCGCGTCGCCGACCAGGGCGTCGACGAGTCTGAGGATCTCGGCGGTGTCCGCCAGGCCGCCCAGGATGACGATCTTCAGGCTCTCCCGCTCCTCGTCCCGGACGGTCTCGATCCGCAGCTGTCCGCCGTCCTGCGGACGGCCCGCGGTGGCCGCCATCAGCGTGTTGAACACGCGGGTCGCGGTGGCGTGGTCCACCGCGTCGATCTGCACGACCGTGGTGGCCTCGGCGTGCCGGCGGCGGTCGCCGGGGTGTTCCCGCCCCTGACCGGCGGCCGGGGCGGCGCCGGTGAGGGCTTCCAGGTCCTGGCGGGCGATCCGGTACTGCTTGCCGATCCGGGTCGCCTTCAACCGGCCGTCGCGCACATAGCCGCGCACGGTACGCACATGGAGGCCGAGCAGTTCGGCCACCTGTTCCACGGAGTAGTACTGGACGGACATCAATACCCTTTCCCTCCCTATCACTCCCCAAGCTACCACCCATAAGGAACGATACGTAATGTTGAGACTGCCTTCTTCTGCGCAGCCGATCGCCACCACACCCGGCGCCCCACCCCTCGCACCACCACCCCGGTCCCCGCCCGCGGCTCCACCACCCGCCCGGGCGCGTCAAGAGCGCGTAAGCGCACCTGGCCGATCGGTCAACGAAGCGTCAGGGGAGGTGCGCCACAACGCCGTTGGGGGCTAGCTTCGATGGTGACACCGCCTGGGTCGACGAGGATCCGGCAGACGACTCCACCACGCAGGAGCCAGCAGGATGGTTTCCACCTCCGAGCTCGCGAGCCGTACCGTCTGGCACGTCCCGGTCATGGACGACGGGAGCGCCGCCCGCCGCCTCCGGTTCTTCCGGCTGCGGGACGGCCGCCGCTGCGCCATCGGGTTCAGTTCGGCCGAGGCGCTGACGGAGCTCCTCGGCCCCGGTCAGGCGATCGCGGAACTCTCCGAACCGGCGCTGCGGGCGCTCACCGACCCGCTCGGTGTGCACACCCTCGTCCTGGACCCCCGGCTGGTCGCCCCGTCGGTCCCGGTGACCCGCTCCGTCCAGCTCCAGCACGGCTGACGCCATGGGCCAGGCCCCCTCCCACCAACCGGCACTGCACCTGGTGCCCGCTCCTCAGCAGCCCGCCGAGGCCCGCCCGCTGCGGGCCCAGGCCCGGGTGATCTTCGGCCCGGCGGTGCTCGACTTCCACCGCCTCGCCGCGGAGTTCCCGGCGATCCAGAGCGGTCTGACCCTCGCCGGCGACGCGGACCTCGAACTCCAACTCGCCTGTACCGGCCCCCAGGAGCTGCGCGGGATCACCGCCGCCCTGCTGCGCGCGGGCGCCGCCCATGTGCAGGTGGAGCTCGTCCTGCGCGCGTTGACCCCGGCGCGGCCGGCAGCGGCGGGGATGCCGGTGGCGCCGGGGACGGTCCCCGGCGTCCCGGCACCCGCCAGGGAGGAGGCGCGTCGCGGAATCCGCTGAGGCGCCACGCCCGCCCCTCACGCCCGCCGACCCGTCCCTCACGCGCACAGGACCGCCGCCCGGTCAGCCTCGCTCGCGGGCCGGCGCCGCGATGGCGGCCAGCAGCAACGCCGAACCGGCGAGCAGTCCGGGGGTGACCGGTTCGCCGAGCAGGCAGACGGCGATCAGCGCCGCGGTGGCCGGTTCGAGCAGGACCAGGACCGCCGCCGTGGTGCCGGGGACGGTCACCAACCCGGCGAAGTACCAGCGGTAGGCCAGCAGGGTGGGCACCGTGCCGAGGAAGAGCAGTTCGGCACAGGTCAGCGCCGGTCCGCCGGCGCCGACCCGCGGAAGGATGCCCTCGACGGCGGCGAGCGGCAGCAGGCAGAGCATGCCCGTGGCGAACGCCCCCGCCGTGGCACCGGCCGAACCGCCGGCCCGGGCCCACAGCGTCAGGGCGCTCTGCCCTACCCCGGCCAGCAGGGCGAGGGCGACGCCGAGGAGGGGCCGCGGTCCGACCGCGGGCGCCGCGACCAGCAGGGCCAGGCCGGCCAGGGCGAGCGCGACGGTGGCGACGGCGCGACGGGTGAGTCGTTCACCGAGCAGCAGGTGCGCGCCCAGGCCGATCAGGACGGGCCCGGCGCCGATGGTGATCAGGGTGCCGAGGCCGAGCCCGGCGTACCGGACCGAGCCGAAATAGGCACTCTGGCTGACCGCCAGGCCGAGCCCGGTCAGCACCGCGGCCCGCCCTCCGTCGGTCCGCCGTCCACCGGCCGGCCCGCCGTCGGTCGGCTCCCCATCGGCCGGGTCTCCGTCGGGCCGGGAACGGCGGGTCGGCAGCAGGCCCAGGCAGGCGGCGGCGACGGCGAAGCGCCAGAACGACACCGCGGCCGGCCCGAGCCCACCGTCCCGCAGCAGCAGGGCGGCGACGGCGCCGCCCGCACCCCAGGCGACGGCGGCGGCCGAGACGGCCAGCAGGCCGCGCCGGAGCGGCACGGCAACAGTTGTGGTCATGCGTTGTGTCTCCACGATGAGATACCGGATGAGGTCCGCGGGGTGCGCGGGCGGCATCCATCGCCCCGGTGGCGGCACGGCCGCCGGGCTGGGATTCGTGGAGTGTGCCGCCCGCTAGCGGACGGGCGGCGGAAGGATCACGAAACGCATGGGCCCCACCCTAGTGCCGTGACTGGAAAGGTTCACCGTGTCGCGACGCCCGGCGCGGCACCTTGCCGTACTGCGCTCGCGGTGCTCGTCCTGCCTCGGCTCTTCTTCGGGGGCATGGGATGCCGAGCTGTCGGCCCACGCAAGCAGGTCCGGTACGATCCGTGGCCCGCTGCCTTGCGGTCACGGCACTGGCTGGAGAAGGCGGGCCCCCGTTGCCGCACCTGACGCTGGCATCCCCGACGACGACGCCGGCTGCAGCAGGCGCGCCGAGGTGCCGCTGATCGCGGCAGGGAACCACCCGGCCATCCGGCTGGCCGCCCGTGGGCACCCCGCGCCCGCGCCGTTTGGGGAGGCGCCGGGGCCGCCGCGGGGGTGTCAGCGCACCGGGCTATCCTTCCCGGCACCGCGCCATCGACCGTGAGGAATCGTCAGCAGTGACCGGCCTGTCCGCCTTCCCGCTTCCCTTCCAGAACACCTCTTCCGAGGCGTTCACGACGCCCCGGACGTTGCGGGAGCTGCAGATGATGCAGTGCAGTGCCCACCTGCGGGCCAAGCCCGGGTGGTTCGACAAGATGAACGACGCCGACATCGCTGCCAAGTGGACCCAGGAGGCGCTGGCGCTGGGCATGACCGAAGCTCAGGTGCGCTACGTCCTCGCCGAGCTGCGGCACTACGCCGCCTTGCGGGACGCGCGCACCGGCATCGAGGTCTCCGCGGTCGACGGCGTCTGGCAGTCGGACATCCTCGTCGACGAGCAGCTCAGGACCCGGCTGCGCGAGGCGGTCCGGGTCCTGGAAGAGGTGCCCGAAGCGGAGCGGGACTGGCACCCCGGATCCGACGGCCAGGTGCTGGACCTCGTCCATCCCTCCCTGTTCTGTCTGGTGAGGGAGGCGAGCGGAGGTCCCGAGCAGGCGTGGCAGAACCCGACGAAGCACTACGCGAAGTACGAGTTCTCGGAACGGTTCCAGTGGCTGCCCACGGACGTCGACGTCAGCGAGGACGGAGCCGTCGCCTTCCGCTCGTACGTCAACAACGTCCACCCCGAGGAGTACCGCGCACTGGAGTCCGTCCTGCCGGATCTGTTCGCGCGCCTGCGCCCGCTGTTCGAGAACGTGCTCACCGATCTGCGGCATCCGCGGCCCCTGCGGATCGAGGCCGACCCCTACGGCTGGTACGACTCCGAACCGGAGTACCCGCACAAGTCGTCCTACCCCGATGACTCCGCCTACTGGGAGGCCCGCGCCGCCTGGTCGGATGCGTACGAGGAGTGGTTCGAGAACCGCCGCCCGATCGTCCCGGACGCCCCGGAGTTCAGTCCGCCCGCCCTGCCCGACGCCTCCGCCCGTGTCGACCTGCGCGGCCGCCGCCTCCAGGTCATCGTCAAGCTGGCCACCGTCCACCTCACCCCGGACCAGCCCGAGTACGCCGGCGGTTCCTGGCACGTCGAGGGCATGCTGAACGAGCGCATCGTCTCGACCGGCATCTACTACTGGGACAGCGAGAACATCACCAAGAGCCGGCTGGGATTCCGCGCCGCCCTCGACGACCCGCGCTACGAACAGAACGACGACACCGGGCTACGCGACGTATACGGACTTGAGGACGAGGACGCCCTGAACCAGGCACTGGGCGCGGTACCGACCCCGGAGGGCCGCTGCCTGGCCTTTCCCAACGTCCTCCAGCACCGCGTGGACGCCTTCCGTCTCGCGGACCCGACCCGTCCCGGTCACCGCAAGATCCTTGCGTTCTTCCTCGTCGACCCGACGCAGCGGATCGTCTCGACCTCGGACGTACCGCCGCAGCAGCCCTGGTCCGACACCACGACCATGACGCTGGAGGAGGCCAGGAAGTACCGCGAAGAGCTCATGCAGGAACGGAAGTTCTTCGTGGACGAGCACAACGAGCAGCTCTACGAACGCGAGTTCTCCCTCTGCGAGCACTGAACCACTACAGCAGGGGCGCGATACTGAGAACCCGTCTCCCCATCTGAAGTCGACGTCGTACGCACGCCGGAGTGCAGGGTCGCGACGAGGAGGCCGCGGCTGGTCTCCCGAACCTTGACCGGCTCCGCCACGACGCCCCTGACCGGCTGGATGTCTGCCACATCCAACCGGTTCCGACCCCGCCACTCCCAACCCGGTGAACGTTCCCGGTCACAGCACTAGTGTCTTGCACCGCAAATCACGAGGGTAAGTTGCTACCCTTTTCGGGTGTCACATCCTGGGCCTTCCGCCGTGTCGATCACGTTGTCCGAGG
>NZ_JBSGFD010000182.1:0-16878 GCF_053603215.1 Kitasatospora sp. NPDC004240
CCACCGGCAGCGCCTCCAGCAGGTACTGGCGCATGAAGAACACACCGAACGCGGCGACCAGCGAGGGCAGCACCACGGACTGCAGGTGGTCCACCGCCGGGGCCGCCCGGCCCCCCGGCCCGCCGCCGAGGACGCGGTGGCCGTGCTGCGCCTGGTCACCCGGCGCCCGCCCGCCGTGGACGAGTCGGCCCTGCGCGCGCTGACGGCCGGCGGCGCCGAGCTGTACACGGCGCTCGACCACCTGGTGGCGGGCCGCCGGGACGCCGCCGCCGACATCGTCAACGGCCTGCTCGACGGCACCCGCGCCGCGCCGCGGCTGGTCCGCCACGACGCCGAACCCTGGCACCTGCACTTCGCCCCGCCCGCCGCCGGAGCGGCCGGCCGGCTGGCCGACCTGGCCACCGCCGTGGCGATGCTGCTCGGCAGCGAGGCCGCCGAGCGGCTGCGCCGCTGCCAGGCCGTCCGCTGCGAGGAGCTCTTCCTCGACGCCACCCGCAACCATGCCCAGCGCTACTGCTCGCAGGCCTGCCAGAACCGCACCAAGGTCGCCGCCCACCGCGCCCGCGCCGCGGGCGCCTGACGCCGGGTCGCCCCTGGCGCGGGGCCGTCCCTGACGTCGGGTCATCCCCGGTCCGGCGGGGGCGCGAGCCGGGCGGTCAGCACGGCCGCCCGGTCGGTCCAGCCCAGCGAGGTGTACAGCCGCTCGCCCTCCGGGCTGGCGATCAGCAGTCCGTGCGCCGCGCCGAGGGCGGCCGCCTCCCGGACCAGCCCGGCCATCACCACGCTGGCCAGCCCGCGCCGCCGGTGGGCCGGCGCGGTGCGGATCCGGTGCGCCACCGCGTACGGCCCCGCCACGCCCATCAACCCGCTCGCAGCCGCCCCGTCGTCGTCGGAGCCGCCTACGGTGCCGTCGCCGGTGCCGCCGTCCGGGAGGGCGTCCGGGTCGTCATCGGGGTGGGTCACCCGGCACTCGACCACCGTGCCGGAGCCGTCCGCCCGCGCCGGCCGCACCCGGGTCTGCACCCGGTAGGGCGCGGGCACGGCCGGCGCGGGGTGACCGGCCAGCCTCACGGTCATCATCCGCTCCGGCGCGCCCAGCAGGGCCAGCCCGGCGGAGGCGAGCAGCGGGCCCGCGGCCTCGGGGCGCCGGGTCACCACCGTCAGCCAGGCCGGTTCGTCCGGCCCCGCCCCGGCCACCCGGGCCGCCAGCCGGTCCACCGAGGCCGGGTCCTCGTCGGCCCGCAGCGCGAACACCTCCCGGCTGCGCCCCGGAAGTCCGAGCGCGACCTCCAGCGCGTCGCCGTCCGCGACCTCGCGGGCCGGCCCCAGCTCCCGGCAGAGCCCCCACCCGGGCTGCCAACTCCGTACCAGTTCGGCCGTCGAGGGCCGCAGTCGCTCCACCATGACAGCGACTGTAACCTACTAATCAGCTTTAGTCAGTTACTCGAATTCCGTGGCCCCGACCCGCCACGACGGGCCATGATCACGCCATGCGACCCGAATCACTCTGGCGGAACCCCGACTTCCGGGCCCTGTTCGACAGCGCCACGCTCGCCCAGCTCGGCACCAACGTCGGCTACCTCGCCGTCCCCCTGATCGCCGTGACCGCGCTGGACGCCGGGGCGGGCCAGGTCGGCGCGCTGGCCACCCTGAGCACCGCCGCCTTCCTGCTCATCGGCCTGCCCGCCGGCGCCTGGGTCGACCGGATGCGCCAACGTCGCGTCATGATCGTCGCGGACCTGGCGCGGGCCGCCCTGTACGCCTCCGTCCCGCTCGCCTGGTGGCTGGACGCGCTCACCCTCTGGCAGTTGTACGCCGTCGCCCTGCTGAGCGGCTGCGCCACCGTGTTCTGCGACGTCGCCTCGCAGAGCGTGCTGCCCCGACTCATCGGCCGCGGCCACCTGGTGCAGGCCAACGCCGCCGTGGTCGGCATGATGGCCGCCGCCAACATCGGCGGCCGCGGCGTCGGCGGAGCGCTCGTCCAACTGCTCACCGCCCCCGTCGCGATCGTCGTCACCGCGCTCAGCCACCTCGGCGCTGCGCTGCGCCTGCTCACCCTGCGCCACACCCCCGAGCAGCCCGCCGCCCCCGGCCCCGCCGGCGGCCTGGCCGGCCGGATCGCCGAGGGCCTGCGCCACGTCCTGGGCAACCCCGAACTGCGCGCCCTCGCGCTCACCGCCGCCCTCACCAACCTGGGCTTCCAGATCGTCAACACCCTGCTCCCGGTGCTGTTCGTCCGTGAACTTGGCCTGCCCGCCGGCGCCCTGGGCCTGTTCTGGGCGGTCGGCGGCCTCGGTGTGCTGCTCGGCTCCCGCTGCGCCCGTCCGATCGCCGCCCGGCTCGGCCCCGGTCGCACCCTCGGCCTGGTCGGGCTCTGCGCGGCCCCCGCCGGCCTGCTCGTCCCGCTGATCGACGACGGCCCCCGGCTCCTCCTCGCCGGCCTCGGCTGGCTGATCTGCCTGTTCAAGACCGGTACGGACAACGTCCTCGGCGTCACCCTGCGCCAGCGGATGACCCCCGACGCCCTGCTCGGCCGGATGAACGCCACCTTCCGCTTCCTGCTCACCGGCGCCATGGCGGTCGGCGCCGCCCTCGCCGGCCTCCTCGGCGAACTGGCGGGCCTCCACCCCACCCTCTGGCTCGGCGGCGTCCTGCTGGCCACCGGCTTCCTCCCGGTCCACCTGTCCCCCCTGCGTCACCGCCGCACCCTCCCCGACCAGCTCCCGGCCGACGCCGCCCCGGTGGCCACCGCCGCGGAGGCCCCCGCCCCCGCCCCCGCCGCCGGGACGCCGCTCCCGCGGGGGTGACCGGGGGCCGGAAAACTTTCCGGGAAAACTTCGCCGGGGATGTCGAAATCGCCGGGCGTGTCTCTACCCACCCGTGAGAGCGTCCCTCCGGTGGGACGCGGGAGACCTACGAGGAGCGATCACCATGAAGTACATGCTGCTGATGCAGTTCAGTGAGAAGACCGCCGACTTCCCCGGCCTCGACACGTGGAAGCCGGAGGAGATCCAGGCCCACATCCAGTTCATGCACGACGCCAACCGCGAGCTCGCCGAGGCCGGTGAACTGGTCGACGCGCAGGGGCTGGCGATGCCGGAGACGGCCCGGATCGTGCGCTCGCACAGCGGGGGAGCGCCGGTGGTGACCGAGGGCCCGTTCCCGGAGAGCAAGGAGTGGGTGGCCGGCTGGTGGATCGTGGACTGCGAGGACGAGCGGCGGGCCATCGAGATCGCCGCCACCGTCTCCGCCGCGCCCGGCCCGCGCGGTGAGCCGCTGAACATGCCGATCGAGGTGCGTCGGGTGATGTCGGCGCCGCCCACCGAGCAGTGAGCCCCCGGGAGCCGTGACCCCTCCCGACGTCGCCGTCGACGACCTGCTGCGCAGCCTCGCGCCGCAGGTCGTCGGCGTGCTCACCCGCCGCTACGGCGACTTCGCCACCGCCGAGGACGCCGTCCAGGAGGCCCTGCTCGACGCCGCGACCCAGTGGCCGCGGGAGGGACTGCCGACGAACCCGCGCGGCTGGCTGATCCAGGTGGCCAATCGCCGGATGACCGAGCAGGTCCGCAGCGAGCGGGCCCGCCGGCGCCGGGAGGACCTGGTCGCGGGCCGGGAGCCCGCCGACCGGCTGGCGGCCCCGCCCGCCGACGCCGAGGACCCGGCCGCCCGGGACGACACCCTGACCCTGCTCTTCCTCTGCTGCCACCCCTCGCTGTCGTCCGCCTCGGCGATCGCGCTCACCCTGCGCTCGGTGGGCGGCCTGACGACCGGTGAGATCGCCCGTGCCTTCCTGGTGCCGGAGGCCACCATGGGGCAGCGGATCAGCCGGGCCAAGCAGCGGATCAAGGCCTCCGGGGTGCCGTTCCGCCGCCCCGGCGCCGGGGAGTGGCCGGCCCGGCTGGACGCGGTGCTGCACGTGCTGTACCTGATCTTCAACGAGGGGTACGCCAGCAGCGCCGGCCCCGACCTGCGGCGCGTCGAGCTCTCCCGCGAGGCGATCCGGCTCACCCGGGCGGTGCACGCGATACTCCCGGACGACGGTGAGGTGGCCGGGCTGCTCGCCCTCATGCTGCTCACCGAGGCCCGCGGCCCGGCCCGCACCACCCCGGACGGCGAACTCGTCCCGCTCGCCGAGCAGGACCGCACCCGTTGGGACGCCGACGCCATCGCCGAGGGGATCGCGCTGATCACCGCCGCCCTCCCGGTGGGCCCGGTCGGCCCGTACCAGGTGCAGGCGGCGATCGCGGCCGTCCACGACGAGGCCCCGACGGCGGAGCGGACCGACTGGCCGCAGATCCTCGCGCTGTACGGGGTCCTGGAGCGGATCTCCGACAATCCGCTGATCGTCCTGAACCGGGCCGTCGCCACCGCGATGGTGCACGGTCCGGCCGCGGGCCTCGCCGAACTCGCCTCCGCGGGGGGTTCGCTGAGCGGGCATCACCGCTACTACGCGGTCCGCGCCCATCTGCACGCCCTGGCCGGCGACCGGGCCGCGGCCGTCGCCGACTACCGCGCCGCGGCGGCCCGTACCGCCAGCCTTCCGGAGCGTCACCACCTCACCCTCTGCGCCGCCCGCCTCGCCGCCGACGCGTAGCGGCCGCGGCGTGGTGGCCGGGGCGTAGTGGCCGGGGCGCCGACCGGGAGTCCCGGTGGCGGACGGCCCTGGACCGGCCGGGCTGCCGGTCTACGGGCACATCGAACGCGACCGCGGCGCCACCGACCTGGTCGCCACCCGGCCGGCCCCGCTGCGGATCGGGGTGTGCCGCCTTGTACGGCACGGGAGGTGAGGGGGCGTCGGATGGTTCGTGCCATGATCGATCCATGGATTCGATACCCCAGAGCCGCGCTCCCCGTACACCGGCGGGCCGCGTCCCTCGTACACCGGCGGTCCTCCGGGTGGGCGCGCTGCTCGCGCTCACGGCGCTCGCCGCCGGCTGCGGCAGCACCCACGCGTCGGGCCCGGCGGGTGGCGCCCCGGCCCCGGCCGCGTCGGCCTCCCGGTTCACCGGGGGGATCGTCACGCCCGATACGCTGAGGACGCCGACCCCCACCGCCACCCCCACCCCGACCGCCACCTGCTCGCCGGACGGGATCACGATGGCGGCCGACGAGGGCAACGCGGCCATGGGCCTGCGGGTGCTCGGCGTCCAGCTGACCAACTGCGGCACCGCCGCCCTCACCCTCAACGGCTACCCCACGGTCCGCGTCCTGGACGCCGAGCACAAGCCGCTCGACATCAACGTCGGCCACGGGACCATGGGCATCGCCGTCCTGCCGAGCTTCGACCCCGGTGCCAGGAAGGTGACCCTCAAGCCCGGCGAGAGCGCCACCTTCGGGCTGGTCTGGCGCAACACCGCCGACATGGGCGACAAGCCCTCCGACGAAGGACGGTACCTGGAGATCACCGCCGCCCCCGGCCGCACCCGCTACGAGGTCCCCGCCCACCTCGACCTGGGCACCACCGGCAAGCTCGGCATCAGCGCCTGGGGCCCGTACAGCGTGCGGTGAACCGCGCCGCGCGGACCGTACGGCCGAGGTGTGCCGCGCGGGTCAGGACGCCTGCCGTCCCTTGCCCGGCGCGCCCGCGAAGGCCTGGGCGATCGGGAGCCAGGCCAGCGCCGTCTCCCCCGTGGCGGTCAGGGCCAGGTCGTCCCGGTGCCGGCGCTGGGTGACCAGCAGGCAGAAGTCCAGCGCGGGGCCGCTCACCCGGTCGGCCGCGTCGGGCGGGCCCCAGGTCCACGACCCGCCGTCCGGACCGGACAGCTCCACCCGGACCGGCGCCTGCGGCACCGGCAGCCCGTGCAGGGTGAACGCGAAGCCCATCGTGCGCACCCCCAGGTGCGCGATGTGCCGCAGCCGGGCCGACGGCGCCCGCGACACGCCGAGCGCGTCCGCGACGTCCTGCCCGTGCGCCCAGGTCTCCATGAGCCGCGCCGTCGCCATCGACGCCGGCTTCATCGGCGGGCCGAACCACGGCAGCCGGGCGTCCGCCGGGGCCCCGCCCAGCGCCGCCAGCACCTCCTCCCGCCCGGCCCGCCAGCGGGCCAGCAGCTCCGGGGGATCGATGTCCGCGCCGCGGGCCGCGCCCTCCTCCACCGGGTCCACGCCGCCCGCGACCAGGTCCCCGAAGACCCGCCCGGACCGCTCGGCGAAGCCCTCCGGGTCCCGGGCCGACAGCGCCGCCCAGTCGTCCGTCCACGCCAGGTGCGCGATCTGGTGCGCGATCGTCCACCCCTCCGCCGGGGTCGGCGCCGCCCAGGCGTCCGGCACCAGACCGGCCACCAGGGCGTCCAGCTCCTCGCTCTCGGCCCGCAGATCGGCCAGCACCTCGGACCGCAGAGCGTCCACGTCCGCCATGGTTCATCCCCTCTCCAGCACTCCGGGACCTTCCCGGATACTCCCCACCCGGCGGGTCCGCGGAACCGCCGTCCCGCTCACCGGACCCCTCCGGGGAACGCGCGTCAGGCCTCTCGTCAGCGGCCCCACTGCGTGTGAGAATCGCGCGATGAGAACGGCCGCGGCCACCCCCTCCCCGCGCACCACCGTCCCGTGCACCCTCGCCCCGGGCACCCCTGCGCGGGCCGGCCTCGCCCCGGACGGTCTCGCCGCCCGCGCCGCCGAGCTGGTCCGGGACGCCGTCCTCGGGGACCTCGCCCGCCGGGTGGTCGCCGACTGCGGGGCCGACGTCGGCCTGGTCGGCGTGCCCGAGCGCACCGCCGGCGGATCCGGTGGCCCGGCCGGCATCGTGCTGCGCCACTGGGCCGGCACCCGGGCCGACCTGCTGCACGACCTCGCCGTCCCGGCCGGCACCGGCCTCGGCGGCCGGGCACTGGCCGAACGCGCCCCCACCTGGGTGCCCGACTACCGTGCCGCCACCACGATCTCCCACCACTACGACGCCGCGGTCACCGCCGAGGACCTGTACGCGATGCTCACCGTCCCGCTGCTGCACGACGGCACCGTGTACGGCGTGGTGTACGCCTCGCTGCGGGCCGTGGTGCCGTTCGGCGACGTCCGGATCGCGGCCGTCGGCGAACTCGCCGCGACCGCCACCCGGGCGCTGGCCGGCGCCGCCGCCTGGCGCGGACCCGTACCGCGGGCCGCCGCCCCGGCGGGTGCCCTGACCCGGCGCGAGCACGAGGTGCTGCGCTGGGCGGCGACCGGCCGGACCAACCCGGAGATCGCCGCCCAGCTCGGTCTCACCCGCAACACCGTGACCGGCTACCTGAAGAGCGCCATGCACAAGCTCGGCGTCCGCAACCGCACCGAACTCGCCCTCGCGGCACGGGAGTCCGGCCTGCTCTGAGCCTGCTCCGGGTCCGGGCCGGCCTGTGCCTGTGCCTGGCCCGGCCCGGACCCGGCCCGGATCGTTCCGTTCCGGGCCGGCGCGGTCAGTTGACCTGCCGGTCCCGTCCCGCCCAGTACTGCTCGCGCAGCCGGAACTTCTGCAGCTTGCCGGTGGCGGTCCTGGCCAGCGCGTCCCGGAACTCCACCGAGGTCGGGGACTTGTAGCCCGCCAGCCGCTCCTTGCAGTGCGCGATCAGCTCCGCCTCGTCGGCCTCCCGGCCCGGCTTGAGCACCACCAGCGCCTTGACCGTCTCGCCCCACTTCTCATCCGGCACGCCGATCACCGCGACCTCGGCCACCGCCGGGTGCCCGTACAGGCAGTCCTCCACCTCGATCGAGGAGACGTTCTCCCCGCCGCTGATGATGACGTCCTTCTTCCGGTCCGAGATGGTCAGGTAGCCGTCGACGAGGGTGCCGCCGTCCCCGGTGTGGAACCAGTCGTCCCGGATCGCCTCGGCGGTCTCCTTCGGCTGCTGCCAGTAGCCCTCCAGGACGACGTTGGAGCGCACCAGCACCTCGCCCTGCGGGTCCACCCGTACCTGGTTGCCGATCGCCGGCGCGCCCGCCCGCACCAGCCGCTCGGCCCGTTCGGCGGAGGGCAGTCCGTCCCACTCGGAGCGCGAACGGTTGACCGTCACCACCGGCGAGGTCTCGGTCAGACCGTAGATCTGCATGAACTCCCAGCCGAGTTCGGACTCGATGCGCTCCACCACGGTGGTCGGCGGCGGCGCGCCGGCCACGATGATCCGCACCCGGTCGCGGCCGGGCACCGGCCCGTCCCAGTCGGCGGCCGCGTCCAGCACCATCTGGACCACCGCGGGGGCGCCGCACAGGAACGTCACCCCGTGCCGCTCCACCCGGCGCAGGATCTCCGCGCCGTCCACCTTCCGCAGCACGATGTGTTGCGCGCCCAGCCCGGTCAGCGAGAACGGCAGGCCCCAGCCGTTGGCGTGGAACATCGGCAGGGTGTGCAGGTAGACGTCCCGGTCGCTCGCCCCGAAGTGCAGGCCCATCAGCATGGCGTTCAGCCAGATGTTGCGGTGGGTGAGCTGAACGCCCTTGGGGCGGGCGGTGGTTCCGCTGGTGTAGTTGATCGTCGCGGTGTCCGACTCGGCGATCGCGAACCGCTCGGGGGCGTTGTCGAAGTCGTACAGCAGCGCGTCGCTCTCGGCGCCGATGACGAACGTGTGCGGGGCCGTGACCCCGGCCAGCGGCTCGGCGAGCTCGGGATCGACCAGCAGCACGGACGCGCCGCTCTGCTCGACGATGTACGACACCTCCTCGGCCCTCAGCCGGAAGTTCACCGGCACCAGCACCCGGCCGTACCCGCTCACGCCGAACATCGAGGTCATCAGCCGCGCCGAGTTGTGCGACACGACCGCGACCCGTTCGCCCGGCCCGACGCCCAGCCGGTCCAGCCCGGCGGCCTGCGCCCGCGCCAGCTCGGCGATCCGCCGGTAGCTGAGCTCGCCCCAGGATGCGGCCGGCTGCACCGGCTCGTCGACGATGCCGACCCGGTCGCCGTAGACCAGCTCGGCCCGGTCGAGGAAGTCCATCACGGAGAGTGGAATCTGCATGCGCCCACTGTCCTCCTCCGGCCGCCCGCCGCACACCCCCGATCGGGGGTGTCACCCGTACGGGAGCGCCACGGACCGCCCTTCGGCGGCGGGTTCGGAAGGCTGGGCGTGCTGGGTGGGTTCGGCATGCCCGGTGAGTTCGGTGGGATCGGCGGGCGGGGGTGAGGCGGGCGGGGCTTCGGCGGGCGTGGCTTCGGCGGCGGCCAGGGTGGCCGCCAGCCGGTCGCGGGCGGCGGTCTGGGCGGCGATCCGCTCGTCGATGACGGCCAGCCGCTCGCGGGCGATCCGCAGCGCCCGCGCCGAGGCGGGCCCCGCCAGGACGTCGCCGTCCAGGCAGGGCAGGAAGTGCCGGACGTCCTCCAGGGTGAGCCCGGCGGCCAGCAGTCCGCGGATGTTGCGGACCCGCACGGCCGCCGAACCG
The DNA here is from genome assembly GCF_053603215.1 of Kitasatospora sp. NPDC004240. Lineage (NCBI taxonomy): Bacteria > Bacillati > Actinomycetota > Actinomycetes > Kitasatosporales > Streptomycetaceae > Kitasatospora > Kitasatospora sp. NPDC004240. The sequence goes on from NZ_JBSGFD010000182.1 coordinate 9,346, forward strand.
CCGTACACCCGGTAGCCGTTGGGGGCACGCTCGGAGGCGATCAGGCCGGCCTGCTCGTAGTGGCGCAGGGCGCGGGCGGTGCAGCCGGTGGTCCGTGCCAGTTCGCCGATCCGCATCGCCCGCTCCCCGAAGGTCCGTCACCTCGCGCCCGGTCCACCCCTGTCGGGCGGGTCGCCGGTGGCGGGTGGGCCTCTCATGCCACGACGGCGCCGCCGTCCACCGGCAAGACTACTCCGGTGACGAACGAGGCCCCCGGGTCGGCCAGCCGCGTGATCGCCCAGGCCACCTCCTCCGGGCGGCCGATCCGGCCGAGCGGCGTGTGGGCGAGCTGCCACCGCCGGACGGCCTCCCGCTGCTCGGGGGTGAGCCCGGAGTGCTCGCCGATCGGGGTGTCGACCGCCCCGGGCGCCACCGCGACCACCCGGATCCCCAGCGGCGCCAGCTCCACCGCCCAGCTGCGGGTGACCACTTCGAGGGCGGCCTTGCTCCCCGCGTACAGCGCGTTGCCCGGCCAGGCGCGCTGGCCGACGGAGGTGGTGACGTTGACGACCACCCCGCGCGAGGCCGTCAGCGCGGGCAGCGCGGCCTGGGTGAGCAGGGCGGGGGCGGTCAGGTTGGTGGCCAGCTGGGCCGCGACGGCCTCCGCGGTGAGCCCGCCGAGCGGGGCGCCGCGGACGATCCCGGCGTTGTTCACCAGGACGTCGAGCCGGCCGTACCGCTCCAGCACGGCGGCGACGACCGCCTCCGGGGCGCCGGGCGCGGTGAGGTCGGCGGTCAGGGTGCCGATCCGGTCGGAGGCGGCGGCGGTTTCGTCGAGCGGTCCGGGGCGCCGTCCGACCACCACGACCCGTACGCCCGTGGTGGTGGCCGCGCCCCTGGCGGCGTCGGCGGGCGCGGAGTCCCGGGCGGAGTCCTCGGCGAAGGCCCGGGCGGGGTCCTCGGCGAAGGCCCGGGCGGGGTCCTCGGCGAAGGCCCGGGCGGTGGCCCGGCCGATGCCGGTACCACCCCCGGTGACCAGGACGACACGGGAGGGCCGCGGCGGGGTGGGGAGCGATGCGAGCGGGGCGGGGAGCGGTGCGGTGGAGGAATCCGGCGTGGAGGGGTTCATGGCCGTCAGCCTCCGACCCTGCCGCCGGCGGCAAGGTCAAGCCCGGTCGGGTGAAGATCCTCCTCCGGTTGCTGTGCCGGGGGCGAACAGTCCTTCCTGGAGCGGGGATTCGGGCGCGCCGGCTGGTAGGAAGGAGGGAAACGAACACTCACGGGGGAGCTCACGGATGAGCGACGAACCGACCACGAACACCGAACCGACCACGAACACCGACCCGATCGGCGCCGGGCCGAACCCCGGCGAAGGGCGGGAGAACCTCTACGAGGCCATCGGCGGGATCGAGGCGCTGCGACGCCTGAGCAACACCTTCTACGAGGGTGTGCTCGCCGATCCGCTGCTGGCGCCCGTCTTCGCCGACTTCACCCGGACCCACATCGAGCACGTCGCGGTCTGGCTCGCCGAGATCTTCGGCGGCCCGGACCGGTTCACCGCCGAGCTCGGCGGCCACCAGGCGCTGCTCCGCTCGCACCTCGGCCTGTCCATCACCGAGGAGCAGCGCGCCCGCTGGATGGAGCTGATGACCGCCGCCGTCGAGAAGGAACTGCCGGCGGACGAACTGCTGCGCCGCCGGGTGGTGGAGTACTTCGACTGGGGCACCAAGATCGCGAAGAGCGTCTCGGCCACCCCGCCCGGCACCGACCTGGGCGACCCCGGGCCGACGCCCCGCTGGGGCTGGGAAGGCCTGAAGTGAGCGCGACGCAGGCCGGTGCGGGTACCGGCACCGGTACCCGCACCGGCCTGAGGCTGCGCGAGTGGCGGGACGAGGACGTGCCCGCACTGATCGAGGTCTACCGGGACCCGGTGCTGCGGCAGTGGACACGGCAGGGGGTGACGGACGAGGCGGAGGCCGCCCGCTGGCTGGAGACGCAGCGGGAGGGGCGGGCGGCCGGGGAGCGGTACAGCTTCGCGGTCGTGGAGCCGGTGGCGGACGACCGGGCGGGGGAGCGGCTGGTCGCCAACGTGGTGCTCAAGCTCGGTCCCGGCGCCTACCGCCACGCCGACGTCGGCTACTGGACGGCCGCCCACGCCCGTGGCCGCGGTGTCGCGCCGCACGCCGTGGACCTGCTCACCGACTGGGCGTTCGAGACCTTCGCGGACGACGGGCTGACCCGGCTCGACCTGCTGCACCAGGTGGACAACCCGGCCTCCTGCCGGGTGGCCGAGAAGGCCGGCTACGTGCTGGAACGCGTGATCCCCGCCCACCCGCCGTTCCCGCTGGACGGCCACCTCCACACCCGGGCGGCGGCGCCGCGCTGACCCCTGGGGTGGTGCCGGGACGGTGCTGACCGGCCTCGGGGCCTCGCTCCGAGGGAGGCCCCGAGGCCGGCCGGCGATAACTGCTGGACCTGGGCGGGGGAGCCGGTCACAGTGGCTCCCATGGCTTCTCTTGTGCGACACGTGACGATCGACTGCGCCGACGCCTACAAGCTCGGTGAGTTCTGGGCCCAGGTGCTGAACAGCTCGGTCTCCGAGGACGACCTGCCCGGTGACCCCGAGGTGCTGGTCGCGACGGAGGGCGCCGGGCTGCTGTTCATCGAGGTGCCCGAGGGCAAGACGGTGAAGAACCGCGTGCACCTGGACATCCAGCCGCAGGACCGCACCCGGGACGAGGAGGTGGAGCGCCTGCTCGCACTGGGTGCCACGCTGGTCGGCGACCACCGGCGGCCGGACGGCAAGGGCTGGGTCACGCTCGCGGACATCGAGGGCAACGAGTTCTGCGTCGAGCGCAGCATCGCCGAGCGGGAGTCCACCGAGCGGGAGTCCACCGAACAGGGGGCCGCGGAGCCGGTCGAGCCCGCTGCGCAGGCCGAGTCCGCCGCCTGACGTTCGTCCGCCCCGGCGCGCTCCTCGCACGCGTTCACTCCACGGCCGCCCGCCAGGACCACGAGGTCCGACGCGGGCGGCCAGCCAGTTCCGCCCGCCCGGTGCACCAGAGCAGCACCTCGGCGGGCCCGGCGTCCGGCCCGATCTCCGGCCCGATCTCCGGCGCGTCCGGGAACAGCCGCGTCAGCGCGGCCGCGGCGAGATTCGTGGGCGGCCGCCAGTCGAGGACCAGCCCGCCCGCGATGTCATGGGTGTGCAGCAGCAGTTCGGCGACGCCCATCGCGGCGAAGCCCGGCGGGTCGCAGGGGCCGTAGTGCCACGCCCGCAGCCCGGGTGGGGCCGCGTCCAGCGCCGTGGCCAGCAACCGCCCGCAGGCGGCCAGTACCTCCAGCACCTCCGCCGGTCCGGCCGTCGCCGGCACGGTGAGGTCGAAGGGCAGGTACCCGTGTTCCGGGCGTCCGGCGAGCTGCCCGGCGTACGCGAGCAGGTCGTGTGCGATGTGGACGGCGGTCTCCCGGCAACTCCACTCCAGCGGCCCGGCGGGCTCGTCCCAGCGCGCCGAGTCGGCCATGGGGCGCAGCAGCGTGAGCGTTTCGCCGAGTGCGGCCCTGACGTGGTCACCGTTCAGAACATCGACGGCGTTCACGTCGGCGCTGTCGTTCACCTTGGCGCCCTTGATCACCTCATCGCGACCGTTCACGCTCCCGCCCTCGTTCACCCGGTCGCTCACGTTCACCTCTTCGCCAACGTTCAATTGATCGCGATCATCTGCTGAAACGTCACCGTTCACGTGAACGTGAATGCTCACCACATTTCCACCGTTCATGCCACCGTGACGCTTCACCACATCGTGAACGTTCAGCCCATCGTCACCATTCGCCACAGAGCCCGACTACCCGCCCGGCCGTATGCCCACGCCCCGCCGCCGGTCCCAGTGCCAGTCGCGCCCACCGGCCCCGGCCCCCGCCCCGGCCCCGCCCTGGGCCCGGCCCCGGCGCCGACAGCATCCGCACGGGCGGCGGGCGGACCGGCCGTGCGGCTCAGCCCAGCTGGACGGACCGCTTGGCCAGCCCCATCCAGAAGCCGTCGATGACGCTGCGCTGGCTGCCGAGGTCGGCCTCGCCGGCGCCCAGGGTGACGAACAGCGGGGCGAAGTGCTCGGTGCGCGGGTGGGCGAGCCGTCCGGCCGGGGCCTTGTGCTCGAAGTCCAGCAGGGCGTCCAGGTCCTGGGCGTCCAGGGCGCGCCGGCCCCAGTCGTCGAACTCGGCCATCACGGAGGTCACCCGTCCGTCGGAGCTGAGCGCGCGCAGGTTGTGGGTGAAGAAGCCGCTGCCGATGATCAGGACGCCCTCGTCGCGCAGCGGGGCGAGTCGACGGCCGATCTCCAGCAGTCGCTGAGGGTCCAGGGTGGGCATCGAGATCTGGAGGACGGGGACGTCCGCCTCCGGGAACATCTCGACCAGCGGCACGTAGGCGCCGTGGTCCAGTCCGCGGTCGGGGATGTCCTGGACGGGCGTGCCGGGCGCGCGCAGCAGCTTGCGCACCCGTTCGGCGAGCTCGGGCGCGCCGGGCGCCGCGTACTGCACCCGGTAGTAGTGCTCGGGGAAGCCCCAGAAGTCGTAGACCAACGGCACGGTGGTGACGGCGCCGAGCGCGAGCGGTGCCTCCTCCCAGTGGGCGGAGACGACCAGGACGGCCTTCGGGCGCGGCAGCGAGGCGGACCAGGCGGCCAGCTCGCCGGGCCAGACCGGGTCGTCGGCGAGCGGGGGAGCGCCGTGGGAGAGGTAGAGGGCGGGCATACGCTCGGGGGCTGCGGTGCTCATGGCGCCTTCCTCTGTGGGGTCGCGGCCGACTGGGGGTCGAACACGCGTCGAGTGCGGGTCGAGTACGGCTCGGGTGTGGATCGGATACGAGTCAAGTAGTTCAATTTTGAACCTCGACACTTCGACGGTACACCTTGGTTCGAATTTGAACAACAGGAGTACGATTCCCGCATGTCCTCCATGTCATCGTCCTCGCCGCCCTCCGCGGGCGGGCCCAACTGGCTCGATCCGGACGAGATGGCCGCCTGGCGGGGCTTCGTGGTCGCGAGCAACCTCCTCAACCGTCGGCTGGAACGCCAGCTCAAGGAGGATTCGGGGCTCTCCCACACCCAGTACGAGGTGCTGGTGCACCTCTCCGCGGCCCCGGCCGGTTCGCTGCGGATGACCGAGCTCGCCGACAAGCTGGTCACCTCCAAGAGCGGCCTCACCTACCAGGTCACCCAGCTGGAACGGATGGGCCTGGTCGGCCGGCGCTCGTGCCCCAGTGACGTGCGCGGCGTCTTCGCCGAGCTCACCGACCAGGGGCGCGAGGTCCTGCGGCAGGCCGCCCCCGGCCACGTCGCCCTGGTCCGCGAGCTGCTCATCGACGTGCTGACCCGCGAACAGCTCGCCGTCCTCGCCGAGGGGCTCGGCGAGGTCAGCGCCCGGCTGCGCCTGGACGACCGGGCCTGACCGGGGCTGTGGGCTCGGCGGGCCCCGATCTGCCGGCCCGGCTGCGTGGCTGCGTGAGCGGCCACTTCGGCATCGCGAGGGTCACCCTGCAGTTGGAGCCCGCCGGGGCCGGGGCCTGCGGCTGATCTGACCGCGGGACGTCATTTGTCCTGGTTCCCTTGCGGCGGGGTCGCGGTATCGGCACCTCCGGGCCGCGGCCCTTGCCGCCCTCCTGGCGTGCCATCACCCTTCTGGCGAAGGGAAGTCGGGAGGGGAAGGTAGCGTGAAGCAGTTCGTCTCCATGGTGGCCGCGGCGCTGGTGGCGTTCGTCGTCTTCGTGGCGGTCAGGGATCACGTCGACATCGACCTCGGCTCCTCGTCGGACAACCACTCCTCCTCGTCGAGCAGCGGCGGAGGAAGCGGCGGCAACGGGAGCAACGACAGCGGCAGCAACGGCAGCAACGGCAGCAACGGCAACAGCAACGGCAACAACGGCAAGAGCGGGGGCGGTTCGTCGCCCACGGTCACGTCCCGGCCCGCGGAGGTCCTCGGTTCCGTCCAGACCACCTTCCGGGGCACCAAGGGGAGCGAGCGGGTCGACTGCTCCGCGATCGACACCGAGTTCAAGGTCTTCCCGTACAAGGGGAAGATCCGCTGGACGATCCTGGTCCGGGACGCCAGGCCCGGTGCCGCACCGCCGTACCCGGGCAGCACGCCGCCCGGGATCGTGGTCTCCCCGGGATCCGGCACGTTGGAGGACGGGCAGAGTCAACTCGTCCACCTCCGCGGCAGGTTCGACGGACCCGGCAAGCGGTTCTGGGTGCTGGTGACGGCTCCGACCTCGAGCGGGTCCAGCGGGTCCAGCGGGTCCATCCTGGAGTTCAGCTGCTACTAAGCGCCGTCCGGGCGGCGAGCCTCCGCGCTCCCGCCCGGATCCGCTCCTCGCCCAGCTCCGGCAGCAGCGCGGCCACGTGCTCCGCGGCGAGCGGGGCCAGCAGTGCGTGCGCGTCGTGCTCGGGGTCCGCGGAGGTCTCCGCGAGCAGGATCGCCAGGTGCCGGTGCCAGAACCGGTACGCCCCGATCCGATAGCGGGCGCCGCGCGAGGCCGTCTCCGACATCCGGACCAGGTCCAGGTGTTCCAGCAGGTAGTCCAGGTAGGCGTCGACGAAGGCCGCCAGCCGTTCCGGCGCCGCCGCTCCCGGGCCGAGCGGTGCCGGGCCGCGCAGGACGGCCTCCTGGAGCTCGCGCTCGCGGGCGTCCAGCAGGGCCACCGCGAGCCCCGACTTGTCGCCGAAGCGGCGGAAGAGCGTCCCCTTGCCGACGCCGGCCGCGGCCGCGATCTGGTCCATCGACACCGCCTCGACCCCGTGCTCGGCGAACAGCCGGCCGGCGGCCTCCAGTACGGCGGCCCGGTTGCGGGCGGCGTCGGCGCGTTCGACGGGCGGGGGAGTGCGCAGCAGCTCCAGCTCCACGGGGACGCCGGCTTCCACGGGGACGCCGGCGGGCGCGGTGTTGGCGGACGCGGTGCCGGTGGACGGCGAAGCGGCGGAAGGCGTGCCGGTGGACGAGGGGATTGCGGAACCGGACCGCGGTCCGTTACTGTCGTGAGCCATAACCGGACTATAGTCCGAATCTGATCCCTTCAGGAGGTAGCGGCATGACCGCACTCATCACCCGGGACGAACTGGCGGCGGCCATCGAGGCCGGCGGCGTGACCGTCCTCGACACGCTCGGGGGCGACTACTACGCCGAGCAGCACCTGCCCGGAGCCGTCGCCCTCGTACGGGCCGACGTGGACGAACTGGCGCCCACCCTGCTGCCCGACCGCGATGCCGCCGTCGTCACCTACTGCTCCAACCCGGCCTGCCCCAACAGCGGACAGGTGGCGGACCGGCTGACCGTGCTCGGCTACACCAACGTCCGCAAGTACCGCGAGGGCATCGAGGACTGGGTCGAGGCCGGCCTGCCGACCGAGACCTCCTGACCGCTCCTCCGCCCGCTCGCCGTCGGGTCGTCCCCGGCCGTCCCCGCGTGACCGGGCGGACGACCCCGTTCCCGCGTGACCGGGCGGACGACCCCGTACCCGTGCGGCGGGGCCTGGAACACAGGCCCCCCCCCACGGGCGCC